>JAPUFN010000284.1 GCA_027293665.1 Gammaproteobacteria bacterium
GCAACACTCAAGCTTGCTGCCGCTGCTGACCCGCTTGGTGCGGAGTACTGGGGTGCGTTCAAGAACGTGATTGCGCTGGCCTGCGGTGTGGCAGACGGCCTGAAAGCCAGCGGGCTAGGCGGCGACAATCTCAAAGCCGCCATCTTCACTGCGGGATTTCGCGAAGCGGTCAGATTGCTGCCCGCACTGGGTGCCGATCACGATACTGCATTCACTGCCGCAGGCATCGGTGATCTCTTTGTGACCGCAACCTCGCCACATGGCCGCAATCGGGAGATGGGGCAACGGCTCGGCGAAGGCCAGACGCTGGCAGAAGCTCAAGGCGAGATGGTGATGGTCAGCGAAGGCGTACGGGCAGCGCGCATGTTTGAAAAACTGTTTCGCAATGAAGGCCACGATGCACCTTTTGTCGCGGCAGTCACAGGTCTGTTAGACGGCCAACTCGATATTGCCGCCTTCCTCGAAGCCGTGACGACGCTGAGGTGATAAGCAACGCTTCGGACGTCAGCCACACCGTCTAAATATTCAGCTCAGCTGCTGCGCGGTCGCCTCGAGGAGCCGGTCCCATTCAAGCATGATTTTCTCCGGCGCGAACCTCTGGCGTACCTGTTTTGCTCGAATTGCGAACTGCGTACGGGTCTCCTCATTCTCACCGAGTTCGTTGATTGCAGCTGCTAACCCGTCGGCTCCGGCAGCCAGAGGTACCAGACGCCCATCGATGCCATCGCGAATGATCTCGGCGGGTCCCGTCGCGCAATCGTAACTGACACAAGCAACGCCGTGGGACATTGCCTCCAATAGCGCGTTTGGAAATCCTTCGATGTGTGAACTCAAGACAAACATCTGTGCTCTGGCATACCAGTCCGCCACATTGCCTGCCCAGCCCGGCAGGAGGACGCTATCGGCGAGTCCAAGCGACTCGATCAGCGTCTCTATGTCGGTTCGCAAACCACCTTCCCCCAGAATGACGAGCTTCCAGTCGTCCAGTTGCGGGCTGAGGCTGGCGAACGCAGCTATCAGATCCGCGAACCCTTTTTGTACGTCCAATCGACCAACCGCCAGAAGAAGCTTGTCATCATCAGCCAACAACGACTCCGGCAACACGATCGGCTCGGTTGCGGCCAGTGGCCAGGCGACCGGATTAGGGATGACATCTACGTTTGCGGAAGCAACATGTGCGGAAAACCAGCGCTGAGTCACCGCCGTTTGCACGACCACGCGAGTCGCGTGCGGATAGGTGAGTTTTCGCAAGGTTGCAAGCCCGTAAGAGATTGGAAATTGCGCAGGGTGTATTCGCTCTGACACGATGGTCGCAACCCCGGTACCCCAACCAGCAAGAATCGCTGCTACGTTAACGTTCGTAAGAAACGAAACCACGTTGTCGGGTTGCAGCTCTTTAATGATCCGGCGCAGAGATCTTAATCGTTGAAATTGCGTCAACATTCGCACGTTCGCCCGCGCGCGATTTATCGCGGCGGTCTGATCCAGTTGCCGGACGGTAATCCTTTCGTCCAGAACGTAAGCCGATTCTACAGGTTCACCGTAGGTTGCAAGCAATGTGACTTGATTGCCCACCGCAACCCAGTGATTGGCAAGCAGTGCCGCGACGCGTTCGGCGCCCCCCCCAGTCATCGAGCTTACCAACAGCAGGATATTGCGAGTTTCGGACATTGAAGTCAGGTCGGTACCGCAAGCACGTACAGGCCGCTCGTATTGCGATCGGAGTCCGACAGTGTACGGAAGTCGGCTGCCAGCTGAGTCTGCGAGAGGGTTGAGTCGGTGTGAATCGGATTGCGGATCTTCACGCCGAATTGATTGCTCTCGAGCAGTCGCAGGTGTTCCGAACAGGGTTGCCGGTTGATTAGATAGGGCCGCGCACCCCGCATGATCTTCCAGATTGGAGCCGGGACAGCCCAGTGGCCGTCCCAGTCGAGTGCGGTGCCGTGACACTTGAAATCGATCTGGTGACTGATGAAGCCATCCTTGTGCAGCCATGTCCGCATGGCACTGTAGGCTTCTGCGAGGTTATCGACGTGTTCGAGCACGGCTTGCGAGCAGATCATATCGACAGCCTGTTCATGCAGGGATGCATGATCAGCCTGCTCTGTAGTCATCCAGGGGACTACGTAGCGGATGGTACTGTCGCCGCTATCCACCTGCCCGAGATTCTCAAGCGCCCTGCGAATTCGTGCGACTCGCTCCGGCTGCAGACACTTGACGATATGTTCTTCGGACAGCACGTCGTTCGGGAATCGGTAGTCGTCGAGATAGGGTTTGACGAGCGGAAACTCGTCCTCCCCTGGAATGTCTGCCCGCGACCTGACCAGTTCCACCAGCTCATCGAATATTGTCAGGTTCTGTTGATTGGACGCATGTTCCACGACATCGAACGCGAAATACTGTTCGGCACCGGTCAGCAGTGCTGTAAGACCAATGCCGAGAGAGTCGCCCGGGCCCAATTCGGCAATGCGACGCGGCGCGTTCCACACGCCAGCTTCACGCGCTTTGACGACGTGGCGCAGCCAGACCGAGTAGAACTAACGAGCCGAGACCGTGCCACCGGTTCCGCGGCTTAATTTGTTGCCGATGAAGGGTAGGTGTGTCTCCAGGCCCAGGCCGATGTGTGCGAGTCGAAAAACGAACTTCTGCAGGGTCCGCGGCGCGAAAT
>JAPUFN010000285.1 GCA_027293665.1 Gammaproteobacteria bacterium
CGGCTGCAGGTCGGTAACGCTGTCGTGTTCGCCCGTCTCCGTAAAAGGAGACAGCGCCGCTTGACGTCTGGCACAAAGATCGCAGCTCAGGGCATGGCGGGCTTCGGTGACCATCGCCACGCGCTGAGTGCCGGTCCAGAAGGCGCCCGGCTCGGCGATGGAGCGCCAGGCGCTAGCGTGGCCTGCGCGCAGATTGTCACGCAGGGGTAATTCATCCGGGTACATGTCCGTCCTCATTAATCGCGGCGTGATCATTGAAGCAAATTGCGCGCAGGTGGGGTAGTTTTACTGTCCTGTCTGTAGCAGGCGGCAATTTCCGCCAGCCACGACATCAGACTTCAACCACTTCGATAGAAATTATGACTGACAAAACTCATCAAGCCCCGTCAGGGCCGGGTTTCTCGACCCTCTCACTGCATGCCGGCCAGCGACCCGATCCCGTAACCGGAGCCCGTGCAACACCCATTTATCAAACGGCGTCTTTCGTTTTCCCGGATGCGGATTTCGCTGCGGGCCTGTTCAATATGGAACGTGCCGGCCACGTCTATTCGAGGCTATCGAACCCAACCAATGCCGTGCTCGAAGAGCGGATCTCTGCCCTCGACGGTGCCGTGGGGGCGATCGCGACAGCGAGTGGCCAGGCGGCTATGCAGCTGGCGGTCGCAACGATCTGTTCCGCGGGAGATCACATTGTCGCGTCCCGATCGCTATACGGCGGCAGCCACAACCTGCTCCAGTACACGCTGCCCCGCTTCGGCATCGAAACCACGTTCGTCGATCCTCGGGACCCCACTGCATTTGCAGCCGCGGTGCGTGACAACACGAAATTGTTGTTCGGTGAAATACTGGGAAATCCCGGGCTTGAAGTGCTCAATGTCCCGGTGGTAGCCGATGTGGCCCATCACGCTGGTCTGCCGCTCATGGTCGATGCGACCTTCGCGACACCATACCTGTGCCGCCCCATCGAGTTCGGTGCCGACCTCGTCATGCATTCTGCGACAAAGTTTCTCAGCGGCCATGGGGTGGTCATCGGCGGGTTGCTGGTAGACGGTGGCTCCTTCGACTGGGAAGCATCGGGGCGTTTTCCAACACTCACGGAGCCCTATGACGGCTTCCACGATCTCGTCTTCGCCGAAGAATTCGGTCCCCAGGCATTTATCACGCGAGCACGTAAAGAAGGACTCCGTGATTTTGGCGCCTGCATGGCACCGATGACGGCATTCCAGATCTTGCAGGGCCTTGAGACCTTGCCGCTGCGTATGTCCAGGCACGTCGCCAACACCCGGGAGATTGTTGCGTTCCTGCAGGATCATCCGGCGGTTGCCAGTGTGAGTTACCCCGAACTCGACGAGCATCCGGACCGGGCACTTGCCGCCGAACTGTTACCACTCGGGGCGGGTGCGGTGTTCGCTTTCGAAATCAAAGGGGCTCGCGAGGCCGGCAAGGCTTTCATCGAATCGCTGGAGCTTTTTTCACACCTGGCGAACGTAGGTGATGCGAAGTCACTCGTGATTCATCCGGCGAGCACGACGCACCATCGCATGGACGCCGCCGCACTGCAGGCTGCCGGGATTGGCGAAGGGCTGATCCGTCTTTCGATCGGCCTGGAAGATGTCGGGGACTTAGTCGACGATCTGTCGCGCGGGCTGCGACGCGTGACGAAGTTGCTGGACGCAGGGCCTTGAGGACGACGGTCGCAGGCAGTGAGGTCTTCGTCGGGACCGGCAGCCGGGAGTTCGACAGCGCATTGCCGAGTGTTGTTTTCATCCACGGTGCCGGCATGGACCACACGATCTGGGTGATGGCCGCCCGTCATTTCGGCCGCAAGGGATTGTGTGTGGTGGCGCCGGATCTACCGGGACATGGTCGCTCCGGTGGCCGGCCGCTAACCAGCGTAGGCGCGATGGCAGACTGGCTCGCCGAGCTTCTTGTAGTACTTGGAGTAAGTGAAGCAAAAGTTGTTGGCCACAGCATGGGTGCGCTGGTGGCTTACACCTTCTGTTCGCGCCAGCCGGAAGTGTGCCGGCAACTCGTGCTGCTCGGCATCTCTACACCGATGCCGGTGGCTGCTGCATTGCTCGCTGCCGCGCAAGACGACCATCCGGCTGCTTTTGCGATGGCCAATAACTGGAGTCACAGTCAGCGCGGAAAATTCGGCGGCAATGAGACGCCGGGAATGTGGATGTTCACCGCCGGGCAGCGCCTGATGGAGCGCACACGCCCGGGTGTTTTTCATGCTGATTTGGCCGCGTGCAACACGTTCGATGCACCAGATGCGCAAACGATTGGTTGTCCTGTGATGGTGATCGCAGGCAGCGCGGATCAGATGACTCCGGCAGCACGTGGTCGCGGTGTGGTTGCTGATCTCGAGCAGGTGCATTGTCACGTCGAGCTGATGGAACTTCCCGGTTCCGGACATGCAATGCTCTCAGAGTGCCCGAATGCGGTGCTCGATCTGCTGATCCGGGCGTTGATTTAGCAGAACCCAGGCTGCCAGTGGTTACTGACTCATATACCAGCCGCCGTTGGGCGACAAAGTCTGCCCGGTGACAAATTTCGCTTCGTCACTGGCAAGATAGACCGCCGCCCAGGCTATATCAATCGGCTCTCCCATCCGCCCCAGCGGGGTCTGTGCTTCGAGCATCGGATGCATCGGCGCAAGCGGATCGGTCATGTCGGTGTGAATCCACCCTGGTGCGATTGCGTTGACTCGTATGTCATGGGGTGCAAGTTCATGGGCCAGAGCGCGGGTGAAGCCGAGTATGCCTGCCTTCGCCGCGCAATATGCCGTGCCGCCACCGCGCCCGAAAGTACCCATTATGCTGCCCATGTTGATGATGTTGCCGCCGCCAGCTCGCTTCATCAGGCCCGCAGCCGAGCGGCTGCAGTAGAACGTACCATCCATGTGCACGCCTAAAAGCCGTCGCCACTGATCGTCGGTGACCTCGGTTATCCCGGAATCGAGTTCCGCTGGCGCGCCGTCGGCCATCGCCTGCGCTGCCCGGCGGATTCGCTCGTGAGCGGTATTGTCGCCTTCAATGCCGCTGATCCCGGCATTGTTCACCAGTATGTCGAGCCAATCGGTTAGCTCAAAGAGTTCTTCGAACATCCGCGCCACCGATGCTGAATCGCTGACATCACAGGCCAGCGCCTGGCCGCCAAGCCGCTCTGCGGTGGCCTGGGCTGCAGTGATATTGATATCGTTAATGATCACATTGGCCCCCTCTGCGATGAAGCACTCGGCTATCTGTGCCCCAAGCCCGCGTGCCGCACCGGTGATCAACGCGGTTTTGTCTGTTAGACGATTCAAGGTGGCTACCCCCTTTCAGTTATCGGCTCAGTGTCGTCGAAAGCAACATGCAAGCCAAATACGCGAAAGTGAGTGAGACCGCGTGCTTGTGTGGTTACCATTCGCACCGGACGTCAAAGGGATTTGAGAAATGTTACAGATGCTTGTCGCAGGCGCGTTGTTCGTCGGCACCCATCTCGGGATCAGCAGCACGCCCGCACGTGCCCGGCTGATATCGATAGTGGGTGCGAGAGGTTATCTCGGGCTTTATTCACTGTGTGCCCTGGCCACGCTTGGTTATTTGATCTGGTTGTATGGTGCCGTTCCGCGCTATGACTATGTCTGGCAACCCAGCCCGCTGCTCTACGAGATCCCCAGGTACATCATGCCGCTGGCGTTTGTACTCCTGCTTGGCGGTTTCATGGTGAAGAACCCGACGACTGTCGGCATGGAAGGGCTGCTTGGCGAAGAAAAAACGGTTCTGGCACGCGGCGTCACGCGGATCACCCGTCACCCGTTTCAGTGGAGCGTGGTGCTCTGGGCGATCGGCCACCTGATCGCCAACGGCGACACGGTTTCCATCGTTTTCTTTTCCAGTTTTCTGCTGCTCAGTCTGATCGGAACATTCATGATCGATCGCAAGAAGGAGCAGAGTCTTGGCGTTGCCTGGCATGCCTATCGGGATCAGACATCAAACATACCCTTCGCCGCCATTCTGACCGGCCGCAATCGGCTGGTCCTGTCAGAGCTATGGCTGCCGCTGGGAGTGGGTTCTGCGGGATACTTTGCGCTGTTCTATGCGCATGAATGGATTGCCGGAGTGCGTTTGATCTGAAGCGCCGCTCAGCGCAATGCGCCGTTGATGGTCTCCCGGAGAAGTTGCCACTGGCCGGTAAAAAAATGATCCGCGCCGCTCAGGCGATGCAGGTTGATGCCGCGCCATGCAGTGAGCGCTGCTGCGTCGATGAACTGATCTGCATCACCGGCAAAGACATCCACGGGGCAGGCAGGGGTGAATTCTGGAAACTGCATCGCACCTATGGGTGGGGCGACCAGCAGCGCGCGCTCGGCTGGCATGCCATGCGCAAGCGCCTGCCAGACGACGTTGGCGCCGAAGGAGTAGCCGCCGAGCAGCAGTGCGCGTGGTGAGCGTTCCTCGTGCAGCCAGTCAGCGACCGCACACAGATCAGCCACTTCGCCCGCAGCGCCATCGGCCGCACCTTCTTGCGTCCCTTCACTGCGGCCGACGCCCCGGAAGTTGAATTTCAGACAGCTGATACCGCTGTCTCCCAGCGCCTGCGCAAGACAATCCAACACCACATCGTGCATGCTGCCACCGTACTGCGGGTGAGGGTGGCACAATATGGCGTACCTGCCGGTGGCACTTGCGGTCTCATCGATAGCCACCTCGAGTGCGCCGGCGGGTCCTGGCAACTGCATGTAAGGTAGGCCTCCACAAAGAGGCGCGACCCTATCACTGGCGGGAATTCTGCAAAACCCCCTTGAAATTATTTTTGAAGTGCCTATTTTTGCGGCTTGCAGAAATTCGGATCGGGACCTGCAGGTACCCCGAGCAATCGATTGGAGAAGTTTGAATGATAGAAGCTGACGGGCTGACCCGCCGATATGGTGATTTTTGCGCCGTGTCGGACGTGTCTTTTGCCATCGAGCAGGGGGAAATTGTTGGTCTCCTGGGTCACAACGGCGCTGGCAAGACCACCATCATGAAGATGCTCACAGGCTATCTCGAACCGAGCTCCGGCTCGGTGAGAGTCGATGGTGTTGTGGTGGAACAAGAGCCGCTGGAGGTGCAGAAACGCCTGGGTTATCTACCGGAAAATCTGCCGCTGTATCCCGAATTGTCGGTAATGGACTATCTCTCCTACACTGCGGAGTTGCGTGGTGTGCAACCCAGAACAGCTGTCGCAAATGCTATCGCTGCAACGGAGCTTGAAGAAAAAGCACTGGAGCCGATTGCCACGCTGTCGCGAGGTTTCAAGCAGCGCGTTGGCGTCGCCCAGGCCATTTTACACACCCCGCGGTTTTTGATTCTCGATGAGCCGACGAACGGCCTCGATCCCAGTCAGACGCAGCACATGCGCGAACTCATTCAGCGACTTGCAACGACTGCTACCGTGATTCTATCGACTCACATCATGCAGGAGGTCGACGCGATCTGTGACAGGGCCATCATTCTGCGCGGCGGGGAACTCGTGCTGGATGAGCGCCTGGCGGATCTACAGGCAAGCGATCGCTATCGTGTGCGAACTGCACCGGGTCACAATCTTGCTGATCTGCTCGCCGCGGACAGCTCGGTCAGCCAGACGCGCGATGATGGTCTGGGTAGCTGGATCGTCACGGTCTCCGGCGCACTCGATGCAGCTACGGATTCACTGGCGCGCCATGTAACAGGAGCGGGGTGGCCGCTGTTTGAGCTCGGCGTGGTGAAGCGTGATCTCGAAAGTGTCTTCCGTGAAGTGAACGAGGAGTCTCGAGATGCGGCTTGAAGTCATTCGCAGAATATCCCGCAAAGAACTGACGCTCTTTTTTGCTTCACCCATAGGCTATCTGTTCCTGCTGAGCTTTCTCGCAGTGACTCTTTTCATTTTCTTCTGGGGAGAGGCGTTCTTTGCCCGCAACATCGCGGACGTTCGGCCGATGTTCGAATGGCTGCCCGTGCTCCTCATCTTTCTGAGTTCAGCGTTGACGATGCGGATGTGGAGCGAAGAACGGCGGACCGGGACGCTGGAATTCGTCGCGACGCTGCCTGCGAGCGGCTGGGAATTTGTTCTCGGCAAGTTCCTGGCCTGCTGGACGCTCCTCGCGGTTGCACTCGCATTGACGTTGCCCCTGCCCTTGAGTGTTGCCTTCATGGCGGACCTCGACTGGGGGCCGGTGTTGGCTGGCTACATTGCTGCGCTGTTGCTGGGTGGCGCGTATCTTGCCATCGGCGTTTTTGTCAGCGCCCGTACAGACTCTCAGATCGTCAGTCTTATCATCGCCTCGTCCGTGTGCGGGTTGTTCTATCTGATCGGCAGTCCGCTGCTCACGGACCTGGTGGGTGGCCAATCGGCCGACCTGATGCGAGGTGTTGGCAGTGGCTCGCGCTTTACCTCGATTACCCGCGGTGTGTTGGATTTCCGGGACCTCTATTTCTACATTTCCCTGGCGGCGGTATTTCTGACCCTGAACGTCTATGCGCTGGAAACCCGGCGTTGGGCGATCGACGGCGATCGCGGCCATCACCGTAAATGGCGGTTGGCAACCACGCTGCTGGCCGCAAACCTGCTGCTGGCGAATCTCTGGCTGGCCCCGTTGAGTAATTTGCGTATCGACATGACCGAGGGACGGTTGTATTCGATATCAGATGCGACGCGGGGATATATCGCCCAGCTGGAAGAACCGATGCTCATTCGTGGCTACTTCAGCCGGAAAACCCACCCACTGCTGGCACCTCTCGTGCCACAGGTTCGCGATCTCCTCAATGAATTTGCCGTGGCCGGCGGTGACCGTCTGCGCGTTGAGATCGTCGATCCGGCCGAGGACCCTGCGATCGAAGACGAAGCAAATATGAAGTACGGCATCCGGCC
>JAPUFN010000286.1 GCA_027293665.1 Gammaproteobacteria bacterium
CATGAATCGAGCCAGGCAGCCGTTCAATGTCAGTTCGTTCGCGCTTGCTGCAGCCGAGGCGGCACTCACCGATCAGGAGTTTGTCGCCACCAGTCGTACGTTAAACCGCGAAGGCATGCAAACCATGATCGATGGTCTGGCTGCGTTGGGCCTTGGCAGTATTCCGTCGGCGGGAAATTTTGTGTCTATCGAGATTCCCGGCCCCGGACTTCCGGTTTATGAAGCACTTCTCACCGAAGGAGTGATCGTGCGGCCGATTGCCGAATACGGACTGCCCAACCATCTGCGAGTTACCGTGGGTCTGCCGGCAGAAAACGACCGCTTCCTCGAAACACTCTCGCGAGTGCTGCAGCTGCCGCTGCAGCCGAGCGCGTGAAGTGACCACTTGCCTCAGCATTGTAGGCGTCGGCCTGATTGGTGGATCGTTTGCACTTGCGGCGCGCAATGCGGGCAGTTTCTCAACGATTGTGGCGTTCGAGCCTGACGAGGCCAATGCGGCACGCGCGCTTGCCCTGGGACTGGTCGACGAAGTCGTCAGCGAGATTCCCGCCGACTGCGACGCGGTACTCGTGGCCTGTCCGAGCGATCGTGTACCACAGTGGCTTGAGACGTTGCAGGATCATTCGGGCGTCGTGTTCGACACAGCCAGTGTAAAAGGCGCGGTACTCGCCGCGACGCAAGCCTCAGTGGGTCATCTGCCTGCCAACTATGTGCCGTGCCACCCGATCGCCGGGCTGGAGAAGAGTGGCCCGGACGCGGCCGATGCCGATCTTTTTAGAGACAAGCTGGTGATCATCACCGCAGCAGCGGCTACCGATCGCGAGCGCTGTAAACGCGTTGAGCGCTGGTGGCAGGAAACTGGCGCCCGCATCGAGCACATGGACGCCTTCGAACACGATCGGGTCTATGCGTTGACCAGCCATCTACCGCACCTGTTGGCCTTCGCTTATCTACAGGGGGTTGCTGCCGAGCACTTGCCGCACACGGGTGGCGGCTTTCGTGACTTCAGCCGGATCGGCGCATCGGATTCCGCCATGTGGTCGGCGATATTCGAACTCAATAAAGATGCGCTGCTGCCGCGGCTTGCTGAGTTCCAGAAAAATCTCGATAGTTTTCGCCGGGTCATCGAAACCGGTGATGTCGCCGCGAGCAAAGCGCTCATAGAGGCGGCCCGAACTCACCGCCGGGAGCTGGCTGATGACGGCTGAAAATGTGGTTCCCGTGATCACGATCGACGGCCCCGGTGGCTCGGGTAAAGGCACGATCACGGCGCTGCTCGCAGCCGAGCTCAACTGGCATCTGCTGGACAGTGGTGCTCTGTATCGAATCGTTGCGGCACAAGCGCTCGCACGGGACCTGGCGCTCGATGATGGGCCCGCTCTGGCGGCACTTGCAAAATCGCTCGATATTGCGTTCAACGCCGATAGAGTCACTGTCGATGGCGAAGACCTGACTCTGACGATCCGCGCCGAACCGGTCAGCGTGGCCGCCTCGAACGTCGCAGCAATACCCGCGGTTCGCGCAGCCATTCTTGATCTGCAGCGGGCAATGCAGAAAACTCCCGGTCTCGTTGCCGATGGGCGGGATATGGGCACCGTCGTTTTCCCCGGGGCGCCACTGAAAATTTATCTCGACGCGAGCGCCGAAGTTCGCGCGGAACGCCGTTATATTCAGTTGAAAAACAAAGGCTTAAGTGCTAATGTCCGCGCCCTTCTCGCAAGCATCCAGGAAAGAGATGAGCGGGACAAAAGGCGCGCTGTTTCACCATTGAAGCCTGCAGTGGACGCTGTACTCATCGACAGCACCGAGTTGTCCATCATTGAGGTGCTCGACGCAGTACACTCCGAAGCGATCCGGCGGCAGCTGGTGGGTGGCGCATAATTTTAATTGACGTCGGTCGCGACCCGCGATAACTGCTGTGGGAAGTGTCGACACACAACGGAGCAATCACCTTTAGGCCGTTCGGCTGCGCGGGTGAGCATTTTATGAGCGAAGGTCTGAATGAAAGTCTGATCGAAGATCCTACCGAGAGTTTTGCCGAATTATTTGAAGAGAGCTTAAAGACCGTCGAGATGAAGCCGGGCTCGATCATTACCGGCACGGTCGTGGAAATAGACAGTGAGTGGGTGGTCGTGCATGCAGGGCTTAAGTCCGAAGGCGTCATCCCTCGCAGCCAGTTCCTGAATGAAGCAGGCGAATTCAGCCTGAACGTGGGCGACCAGGTAAAGGTGGCCATGGAAGTGGTCGATGATGGCTGGGGTGAGACCCGGTTGTCCCGGGAAAAAGCCCGCAGGGCTGAATCGTGGATGATGCTGGACGATGCGTTCGAGAAGAACGAAGTGGTCACAGGCATTATCAACGGCAAAGTAAAAGGTGGCTTTACAGTAGACGTCAGTGACATCCGTGCGTTTCTTCCCGGCTCGCTGGTGGACATCCGCCCCTTGCGTGAAACCGCACATCTGGAAGGCAAACCACTCGAGTTCCGCGTAATCAAGCTCGACCAGAAGCGTAACAACGTGGTTGTGTCGCGGCGGGCGGTGCTTGAACAGGAAAACAGCGAAGAGCGCGAAGCGTTGCTGTCCTCCCTGCAGGAAGGCCAGGACGTCAAAGGCATCGTCAAGAACCTCACCGACTACGGCGCATTCGTCGATCTCGGAGGTGTGGACGGACTGCTGCACATTACGGACATGGCCTGGCGGCGCATCCGCCATCCCAGCGAGATGGTCAACGTGGGCGATGAAGTCAACGTCAAAATTCTCAAGTTCGACCGCGAAAAGAATCGCGTCAGCCTGGG
>JAPUFN010000287.1 GCA_027293665.1 Gammaproteobacteria bacterium
ACCGCATCGAGGAGTCGAATGTCGTCGCTGGTCAGAGGCTCCTCTGACACTGCTGGATGTACACGATTCACCAGCACACCGGCAATTGCGATCTGCTCACGTTCCAGACGCTCAGTGAACTGATTTACCTGGCCAAGACTCACTGGCTCCGGGGCACAAATGAGAAGAAAAGAGGTGGTGGATTCATTCATGAGAGCCATGACTTTTTCGGAGCGTAATTTGAGGCCGTCAAACATGCTCGAGAAGGCCAGGAGAAAATTCGACAAGTCGGCGAGCATCTCAACTCCCGTGAACCTTTCCATGAATTTCAATGCCACGGCCGACGACTGGCGGAAAAAATTGAACTGAGCCCTCGCTGCAACACCATAGGGTGCGATCAACAATTTCGTCAGCGAGCCATCCAGCAGATCAATGAGCCGTTGCGGAGCATCAAGGAAATCCAGCGCGTGCTGGGCCGGCGGCGTGTCGACGATGAGAAGATCAAAATCGTCCGCGCTGATAATCTCCAGCACTCGCTCCATTGCAATCAGCTCGCGGGAACCACCGAGCGATGAGGAAAGCTGCTGGTAGTAGGAGTTCTCGAAGATGGTGTCTCGAACGCGCTCGCTTGGCGCGTAGGTTTCGATCATCTGATCAAACGTTCGCTTGGTGTCGAGCATCATTGCTGACAACGCACCCGGAGCGTCCACGGCTACCGGTTGTGGGTCATTGTCCAGGTCATGCAGGCCCATGGCTTGCGCCAGGCGCTTTGCCGGGTCAATGGTCATCACCAGCACCCGCCGGCCCTGTCTGGCGGCGAGCATTCCCAGTGCTGCCGCGCTCGTCGTCTTGCCAACGCCTCCGGCGCCACAACACACAACCACCCTGTGCTCCGCGACGAGCCGGATAAAATCAATTGCCACGACTGCGCAACTCACGATCGAGAGCCTCGATCATCTTTTCATGAACCGCCGCTGAGTCTGGAAATCTGGGTATATGCAGCCGTTGAGATCGAGCCAGGGATGCAACCGCCGCCGTCTGAACAGCAGCCAGCTCCGACTCGGCGCGACAGGCACCCGCTGCGCTGGTAAGTGCTGCGGATCCACGCAACTGCAGCAACGCATTCAGCTCGTCGTTTGAAAAGCGCGCCTCTACCCATTGATTGATTACAACCGGTCCAACCGTCATGCGACGCTCGCGACAGAAATCCTGTAACTCCTCGGCTTCCCGCAGCGCCATCTCTTCAGGCAACGCGGTGAGCAGCACGCGAGTCCGACTCGGGTCGAGCAGCAGATCCTGAATCTTGCGTGCGTTGTGGTTGAGCGGTCCCACGTGAACTGCCGCCAGTGTCGTCTGCGCGACGTCGAGGAGCATTTTCAGATGGCCGGTCGCGGGGGCGTCGAAGACTACCCGAGTAAATGGCGAATCCGTTACCAGATCATAGAGTTTCCCGAGACACATCAATTCCTGGAATCCAGGTGCCGCTTCGGCAAAATCACGAAATATCCGGCCTCTGAGGAAGGTCTCGTACAGCCCTGAAAAAGGCATCTTCCGGCGCACATACTCCCTGACGGCAGCCAGAGCTTCAATGCGACACACCGACAAGCGGGGAGCGACCTCGGTAGGCTCGTATCTCAGCGGCACGCCGAATACCGGGTGGGGTTCATCGTGGAGATCGAGGGTGACTAATACCGTGTTCTCGCTGCGCGCTGAAAGCGCCGCAATGGCCGCCGCGACGGAGGATTTACCGACGCCGCCTTTGCCGCTGACGATGATCAGATTCTCCGGAAGTACGCTGTCAATCATAGGCAAATATTGCGAAAGGGGTCGGCTAAAGGGAATACGGGGTTTCTATTATTCATGGTTACGGCAGAATACTCATGTCGACCCTGAATAACACAACGGCCGACTCTAGGGACAAGCATGGGCGCATACAACGTTGTTGCCAGAAATTTCTCCGCCGCAAACGAAAACAAAATCCACAGCGACGAGATAGCCAGAAAATATGGTTTTAAAGGGGGCCTCGTCCCCGGAGTTGCCGTGTTCGGTCATCTGACTTACCCACTGGTCGAGCGCTTCGGCGAGGACTGGTTGCGCCACTCACTGAGCAACGTCCGATTTCACAAGCCCGCCTACCATGAGGATGCCTTACGCATAGAAGTTTCGGAGGACGCCGAGGGGGTACAGGTCCAGTGTCACAATGCCGAAGATGTCCTGCTGGCCGATCTACGTACCAGCTTGCCGACTGAACTGCCGGAGCCGCACGATTCAGCTGTTTTCGACGAGCCTGCCAAAGATCCGATCCGCGTCGACATGACCTGGGATACGGTGCGACCGATGCAGCCATTCAACGATTGGCATTTTCAAATCACAACCGACGGCAACAACACCCACGCGGAGCAGATTGCCGACGCTCTACCAATCTATCGCCATATCGCACATCCACACTGGCAGTTGTCGATTGCAAATAAGGCACTCTCCCATGAGTACATTATGCCGGCATGGCTTCACGTCGGCAGCGAAATACGATTTCGCGAACTCGTCCGGGTAGGAGACACGTTGCGCGTCAAAGCCGTACCGTTAGAAAAATGGCAACGGAAAGGTCACGAATTCATCCGCCTCTATGTCGCCTATCTGCGCGACGATGTACTGACCACTGAAATTTTCCACACCGCAATTTTCAAGGTTGCCGAGTAATGCGCATTGCAATATTCGCATCCCACGGCGGCTCGTTGTTGCAGGCAATTATCGACGCCTGTGCAGTTGAATCGATATCGGCGGAAATCGCTCTGGTCGTGAGCAACAACAGTAAATCGAAAACTCTGCAGAGAGCGGCAGAAAACAACATACCCGCTGTTCATCTGAGCGCGAGCACACATCCGAAGGACGCCGCACTCGACGGTGCCATTCTGGAACAACTTGTAGACGCGAATGTGGAGTGGGTGATTCTCGCAGGGTATATGAGAAAACTCGGTCCGCTGACGTTGAGCAAATATCGAAACCACATCATCAACACTCATCCTGCGTTACTGCCGAGATACGGCGGTGAAGGCTTCTACGGAAGCAAAGTGCACGCCGCAGTGCTTGAAGCTGGTGACAAGGAAACCGGTGCGACCGTACATCTCGTGGAAGCCGAATACGATTCAGGTCCGATCCTCTCTCAAGTCAGGGTGCCCGTTCGGCCGAATGACACGGTCGAGAGTCTGGAAAACCGAGTAAAGAACGCCGAACGAAATCTCCTCATCGCGACGCTCATGGAACTCCCGCACCAGCGCAAGGCAGGTTGATATCAGCTACAACCTCAGGCCACTGACTGAGGCCGATGCGGAGGCTTACCGAACCTTGCGGCTGTTCATGCTGGAGGAATCGCCGAGCGCATTCAGTTCCGATATGCCCAGTGCACGAGCCTTGCCTCTTGATCACTTCCGCGACCGCACGCGCGACGAGCCGGAAAACTTTATCATCGGCGGCTTTCGGGACGATGCGTTGATCGCCACGGCAGGCGCCTATCGAGAGACCGGCGAGAAGCGCCACCACATGGCAACGGTCTGGGGCATGTTCGTTCATCCGGACCACCGATGTGCGGGGCTCGGACACCAACTGTTAACACGCGTGTTGGAGCGGCTGACTCAGCTACCCGGAGTCGAGCGGGTAGAGCTAGCAGTCACCGTTGGCAACGACTCAGCTCTGGCGTTGTATGAAAGTTTTGGTTTCGAAATATACGGACGTGAACCCGACGCATTGAGAATCGCGGACACTGGATACGACGAATTCCATCTAAGTCTCAAGCTGTCCTAGCGACGTTGGACCCACTCATTCTTCAACGACAAAGAATCTCCAGCGCGGCCTGATGCAATACTTCCGATGCGGACGCAAGGACGACACCGCCCATGCTTGCATTGCCTCCATCAAACGTTGTGACGATGCCGCCCGCTCCTTCGATTATCGGTATATGCGCCTGGATATCATAGGGCTTGAGGTTAGCGTCTGCCGCCAGATCCAGATAACCCATGGCTAGCATCCCGTAGATGTAACAATCACCACCATAGTTCGTGAGCTTTACGGCATTCTCGAGAGAATCGAATCCTGCTCTCTGCGATCCTTCAAACCAGCGCGGGCTAGTAGTGGCCAGCACAGCATCTGAAAGTTCCGTACGGCGACTAACTTGAAGAGAGCGAACGTGGCTAGCGCCACGACGATACTCGGCAAACCGACCATCACCGTAAAACAGTTCTTCCGTAAACGGCTGGTACATCACGCCGAGGACTGGTCGCTCACCATCAAACAGCGACAACAACAAACCCCAATGCAGCATGCCGCTCATGAACGCTCGCGTGCCATCGATCGGATCAATCACCCAAGTCAGGCCATTGCCTTCCTCATGCCCGAACTCTTCGCCGTAAATACCATGTTCGGAATACCTGGTGTTGATAGCTTCGCGGACGATTTGTTCGGCGGCTTTATCGGCTTGAGTGACCGGATCGAAGCCCCCGTCGGTGAGTTTGTTCTGGACCACCGCAGAAGCACGAAAGTACGGTAGCGCTGCGGCCCCACCCGTCTGGGACACTTCGATTGCGAACGCAAGATACTCGGCACGCAGCGGATCGCTCAATGAGTATGGCGAGGAGTACTGCAACATGTTCCCGATTATGACCCAAGCTCTTACCCTTCGCCCACCGCTACTTTAAGATCCCCCTTGAAACCAGGGAGAAACACCATGAGCAGAGACGTAATCGTTCCAGAAGAAAACCAGAATCAATATCAGAACTTCCATTTCGCCTCTGCCGTCCGGTCGTCCGGGCTGCTTCTATGCTCCGGTCAGATCGGCGCTGGCGCCGACGGAATACCAGACTCGGTGGAAGAAGAATTTCAAAATGCCTGGAAGGCTATCGGAACAGTGTTAGAAGAGGCCGGCTTAACATACAACGATATCCTCGAATACACGTCCTACCATGTGAACATGCACGATCACCTGGGTACATTCATGAAAGTACGCGATAAATTTGTCTCAGAACCATGGCCGGCCTGGACGGCCATCGGAATAACGGAACTGGCTATTCCGGGGGCTCGGGTGGAAATTCGGGTAACGGCGGGTTGTTGATTTCGTCGTTCATCCACAATTCAGGTCTGTTTGTCGGATAACGTGACCGAATTCACATATGTTAGTTAGATTGAGGTGATAATTTGCCGTGATTTGAATTTTCATTGATACCCGAAAGGATTAGGGATGTCACCGACCCCAAACCGAACTTGGGACGTTTCGTTGTAGAAACCTACGATGAAGTGGATTGAGACGGCAATTACCTATCTATTCCCTACCATTCTGCTGGAAGGCAGGCCGTGGAGATCAATGTGGGAAGAACAGGAGAAAGAAACCTTTACTTTCATATGTAAAATTTTCTTTCTGATCGCCAGTA
>JAPUFN010000288.1 GCA_027293665.1 Gammaproteobacteria bacterium
TGGTTACTTCCGCTGGCAGCCTTCTCGGCAAATTTCCCACAACTGAACGTTGCCTGGTTGGCGTTGTCCATCAGTCCAATGGCCGTGGCAGCCTGGTATTTTCAGGCGGGGCGACCTCAGCATCGCGAGACGCCGTCGCCGTTTGCGTAATGCGACGCACAGGGACCTGGCGTTGGCCAGCCTGCGGCCACAAGAATTAGCGAGAAAAAAGGAGCGAGAACATTTTTGAGGATCTGGTAGATCAGTTACCGCGTCGCAGAAAACAGGCCATCGCGGTTCTGGCGGATTTCATTGTGCTGCCGATTGCGTTGTGGTCGGCTTTTGCGCTGAGGCTCGGCGAGTGGTCGCCGGATGTTACGCAGTACTGGCCGGCGTTTGTTGTTAGTGCACTTGTCTGCATACCGGTTTTTGGCGGTCTGGGCCTCTATCGGCATGTCGTGCGGCATATGGGAAATCATGCGCTCTGGGCTGTGGTTCAGGGTGCGACAATTACCGCAATCGCGGTGGCAACTGTTGCTTATATGGTCCCCTTGCGCGGCTTTCCCCGCTCTGTGCCGATTGTTTTCTGGTTACTGACGTTGCTCTACGTGAGCGGCTCACGCTTTGCCGTTCGTGGCTACTTTCAATGGTTGCAGAACAAACTTCATGTTCGCCAATCGGTAATAATTTACGGCGCAGGCAGCAAAGGCGTGGAGCTTGCACGTCTGTTACTGCAACAGGGTGACTATGTGCCGGTGGCCTTTTTGGATGATGCCAAGAATCTCCACAAACGTATCATCAATGGTCTCTACGTTTATTCACCGCTGAATCTCGAAGTCTTGTTGCGCGATACTGACGCCAAGCAAATCCTGGTGGCGGTGGATTCTTCAGCCGTGCGGGATCGCCGACGTATCATCGAATTTCTCGAACCCTTTGCCATTCGGGTGCGGCTCATTCCGGATTTCGATGAGCTGGTATCGGGGCGTGCATCGTTAGTCAACATTCGCGATGTCGAACTCGAAGACCTGCTCGGTAGAGGTCGGGTCGATCCGTTGCCTCACCTGCTGGAAAGCTCCGTCATTGGCAAGAATGTGCTGGTAACAGGCGCCGGAGGTTCCATCGGCTCTGAGCTTTGTCGGCAGATTCTGCAGCAGTCGCCTGAGCGACTGGTGTTGCTCGATCAGTCGGAGTACGGCCTGTATGAGATTGAGCGCGAGCTGCGGGAAACCGCTACTCGAGAAGCGTTGCTTACACCCATAGTCGCTGTGCTGGGTTCGGTGACCAGTACGCCGCTCATGCTGCATACCTTCAAGAATTTCGAGATAGAGACGGTCTACCACGCTGCGGCCTACAAACATGTGAGTCTGGTCGAACAGAACGTAATTCAGGGCCTGAAGAACAACACCTTCGGCACCCTGCACGCCGCTGAGGCTGCACTGGATGCCGGGGTTGAGAATTTTATCCTCATCTCTACAGATAAGGCGGTTCGCACCACGAGCGTCATGGGTGCAAGTAAGCGGCTTGCCGAGATGACGTTACAGGCTCTGCAGGAAGTCTCCGACGAGACTCGATTTTCCATGGTCCGATTTGGCAACGTACTGGGGTCGTCGGGCTCTGTGGTGCCGTTGTTTCTCGAACAGATCGATCGCGGTGGACCGGTGACGGTTACCCATGCCGATGTCACCCGCTATTTCATGACAATTCCAGAAGCTGCGCAGTTGGTGCTGCAGGCGTCGAGCATGGCCGAAGGTGGTGATGTGTTTCTGCTCGATATGGGACGGCCGGTGAAAATCCTCGAACTCGCCAAGCGCATGATCAATCTCAAAGGTTACTCCATTAAGGATGCCGAAAATGAGTTAGGTGATATCGCGATCGAGATCACCGGTCTACAATCGGGAGAGAAGCTGCATGAAGAGCTGTTGCTCGGAGACGCCGTCACAGGCACTGAGCATCGCAAGATCATGCGCGCGGAAGAGCAGTATCTGGATTGGAAGGAGTTACGCGGCGCGCTCAACACCCTTGAGCAAGCTTGCGACAACTTTGATTACGGAGCGATCAGAACCTTCATCGAAGGGTTGGTCGAGGGGTCGGATCTGACTTCGCAGCTCAGCGAGTTGCGCCCTGAAGCGCAGGTGTTGATCTTGAACCCCAAGGATCGTGATCAATCACCAGGATGACTGAATTAGCAGCAATTAACAGACATCGACGGGAAAACGGATGACGCCGCGGGAGGCATCGACAATATTACACTTGTGGCTCGCCTGGAGCCCGGGTCGTGTGCTGGACAATCATGCCTACAGCGACTTCGTGTTCGATGTGGTGCATCGTCACACAGCGCTCGAACAGGTGGGCGTGTTTGATGTGCTCGATGTGGCTGTGAATGCTGAAGCCTGGGCCGCGTATGGCAAAGTGCCAGCATCAACGGCTGGCGCCGCTGCCAGCAAGCCGACCGAAGACAGCACCCGAGGTGAGGCCAGTGCCACCGGGGTAGTTGAAGTAGAATAGCCCACCCACCAGTTCGCCTGCTGCAAATAAGCCGGGGATTGGATCCCCTTCCTGCGAAATCACTCGAGCGGCATTGTCCACATGAAGCCCGCCGAAGGTGAATGTAATCCCACAGGTGACCCCGTAAGCTTCGAAGGGTGGTGTGTCGAGTCGATTTGCCCAGTTGGACTTGGCCACGCTCAGACCAATCGTCCGGCGGCCGTCTTTGATGGTTGGGTCGAATTTGACGTCATCGGTAATCGAATCGTTGTACGTGCGAATCGTATCGAGCAGTGCAGGTGCATCGACTCCTTCCATTTTCGAAGCGAGTTCTTCGAGCGAATCGCCACGCACGCGAGTGACTTCTCTGATCCGGTACTCGTCGCGCAGCAGAGGCGTGACAGTGGCGTCGAATATCTGCCAGGCCGTCTGCTGCGGCTGTTGCAGAATTTGTGCACCGTACTTGGCGTAAGTGAAGTTCCGGAAGTCAGCACCTTCGTCAAGAAATCGTTCACCGAGGTTGTTCACGAGAATACCGAGCGGATAAGAATGCTTCTGAAAGCTGTCGCCAATCTGTAGATCGCCGTACTCCGGTGCATTGAGATCCCAGGCGACTGCATGGCAGCCTGACCAGTGGCCGCGGGCCGCAGCACCTATCTGCATTGCCATTTCGATCCCGTCGCCGGTATTGAAGCGCGTGCCGCGCACTCGGGCGAGATCCCACGGTGGACCCAGGTAGCGCGTGCGCCAGGTGGTACTTGATTCGAAGCCACCGCAGGCGAGGACGACGGCATCGGCATGATAGGCGTCTTCACCCGCGTCGCTCGAAACGCGAACGCCAGTCACGCGATTTCGTTCGAAGAGTAAATCGCGAGCGCGAACGCCATACCGGATGATCACACCGAGTTGCGAGGCGATCTTGGTGAGAGAATCGACCAGACCCGGACCGCCCCCCCAGGCTTCCACGGTAAGGCCACCCCAGAAACGAACCTTGCCGTCGACCTCGAAGGACTGCCGGCCGTAGAGCGGCAGAAACCGTACGCCCTTCTGCTGCATCCAGCAGAGCGTTTCATAGCTGCCTTCGATGAGTACTTCGGCGAGCGCCGGATCGGTTCGGTAGTGAGTCACGCGGCCAAGGTCATCGTAGAAGTCCGCGGTGCTGTAGCTGCCAAAATCTGTGCGCGCAAGCTCTGCGGGAGTGAGGTCGGGCATCAAACGGAGAAGGTCTTCCTCAGTTTCATAGGCTACCCGCATTGCACCGGCCGTGAAACGGGAGTTGCCACCGCGCAGGTCGTGCGGTGCACGTTCCAGCATGATGACGCGGGCGCCGTTTTCTGCGGCACTGATTGCTGCACAAAGAGCGGCATTGCCGCCACCCACGACGATCACCTGGCGAGAATCTGCCATTGCCCCCTATGCTGCATCCGCTTAACCTTCGAAAGCCTAACATAGGGGGAAGCTGCCGGTGGCGGGCCTGAATCGCTCCACTAACCGGTCTGACTGTGATGACAAACTCTACTTCTTCGTATTCTCTACCCAGCTCGTCTTTTGCGATGGTGCAGACCGCTCCGCGCAAGTTGGAAGCGCAGGATATTCCGATTCCGCAGATCGACAATGAATCGGCGCTGTTGCAGCTCGAGGCATGTGGCATCTGCGGCAGTGACTATGAACAGTTTGAAGGCATGCTGCGCACGCCGATGCCGGTCGTTCCGGGACATGAGCCGCTTGGGACGATCGTGAGGATCGGCGATCGGGCCGTTGAGCGCTGGGGGGTGGATGTCGGCGATCGGGTCGCGGTGGAGACAATGATTTCCTGCCGTCATTGCCCGGCGTGTCTGGGTGGCACTTATCATCTGTGTGACAACCGCAAGATTTACTCCTACATCCCCACGACCGAAGAACCCGGCTTGTGGGGAGGCTATTCGCAGTACATGTATCTGCACCCGAATTCGGTCGTTCACCGGATGAGCCGCGAACTCGCCCCGGAGATTGCTGTGATCTTCAATCCACTGGGTGCCGGCTTCCGCTGGGCCGTTGAAATGCCGGAGACACAACCGGGGGACACGGTCGTGATTCTCGGCCCGGGACAGCGTGGATTGGCTTGCGTCATTGCCTGTCGCGAGGTCGCAGCCGGCATGATTATCGTTACCGGGCTTGCAGTGGATGCGAACAAAATGGCGCTCGCAAAAACGTTTGGCGCCGACCACACGATCGATGTCGACAACGAAAACCTCGTGGAGCGAGTAAAAGAACTCACCGATGGCCGCGGTGCGGACGTTGTGGTCGACGTGAGCTCCTATGCGACGCAACCCGTGGTCGATGCGTTGTCACTGGTGCGCCCGGGTGGCCGGGTCGTGCTTGCCGGAGTGAAGGGTTTCAAGAAGGTCGATGGGTTTATTTCAGATCTGGTTGTGCTCAAGGAAATCAAAATCCTTGGAGCGATCGGGGTTACCGCAACCGGTTACCGCAGTGCGATCCGCTTGCTTGAGTCGGGGCGGGTGCCGATTGAACTCATGCACACGCACAACTTCGAACTCGGCGAAGCTGAGCTCGCCATTCGCACGCTCGCGCGCGAGATACCCGATGTCGAATCGATTCATTCCTGCCTCATTCCCGAGCATTAACCGTTTACGAAGATGAGAGAAGATCAATGAAACACGGCATCATTCTGGGTTCACCGACCATTGCAGGACAGATGAAAACCGCTCAGCGCGCCGAAGCCGCCGGCTTTGAATCCGTCTGGACGACTGAGTTTTTCAATGCCCACGGTCTGGTCAGACTCGCCGCTGTTGCCACTGCCACCGAACGCGTGAAATTGGGCACAGCGATCGCTTACGCCTTCATGCGCACGCCGATGCTGGCCGCATCCGCGGCGATGGATATCGACGAGATCTCCGGCGGCCGGATGATCCTCGGTCTCGGTAGCGGCACCCAGCGGATGACCGAGGTCTGGTATTCGATGCCGTTTGATGACCCGCCGGCGCCGCGTATCAAGGATGCAATCGCTCTGGTGCGCGCTGCAATTGCTGCGCAAAAAGGCGGCGGCCTCGTGCACGATGGCCCGTACTATCAGGTGAAGATTCCGGCTTACGGTCGCTCGCAAGCGGCACGCCTAGAGATTCCGGTGTGCCTGG
>JAPUFN010000289.1 GCA_027293665.1 Gammaproteobacteria bacterium
CACGGGCGAAATCGCGCCGGCGTTCGAGCAGGGTGACTTCGATTCCGCGGCGGGAGAGTAGATATCCAAGACTCGCGCCTGCCGGACCCGCACCGACGATCACGACATGGCTCATAAAACGACCCCCCTTCGTTCGTAACGCTACCATAGCGCACGTCCGATCATTGGTGTGAGTCCGACATCTATTCGTGTTTAATCGCAGGCATGAGTCATCTTGTTTCTCTTCAAGGCTTGTAGTGCAACGTGCCTGATACCGGGGCGCTTGAGCTTTTTGTTGCCCATCGTGCTTTTGAATCATGGGATAAGCATCATGACGACCTGGTTGGTATCGGCCGTGTCCTTGGTGGTGGCGCAGATTGCGATAATAGTTTGGGCGGCCATCGCTGTTGTGCCGCTCCTTCGTGACGGCCTACTTCCCAATTCAGTCGCCCGCGTCGTCTTCACGATATTTGGCCTGGTGGTGCTTTATCTCCTCTACGGGATAGTGTTTGACCAATCGTCACTTGCAGGAATCTATCTGGTGGGAATATCTGTTTCACTGGCCCTCGGTGTATTTCATTTTGTCGTGCTCGTCCAGTCGGTCCGATCCGGAGATCCTGCTGGAAATGACGTCTAACAGGACGCAAACGAGGAACAGGAGCGTGTTATGACGCGAGACGGTTTTCCGGTCGTCGTGCATGTGCTGCTGTGGCGAGCCGAGGAGCTGTTTCTGCTGCGGCGGGCCCATACCGGTTTCATGGACGGCTTTTACGCGCTGCCGGGCGGTCACCAGAATCGCGGTGAGGGGGTTAAAGACGCGGCAATTCGTGAGTGCTTCGAAGAAACTGGTGTGGAGGTCACACAGTTGCAGCCGGTTTGTGTGATGCCGTATGTTGCCGGAAGCCTGCAGGGCTTGAATTTTCTCTTCGAAGCACAGCAGTGGCGCGGCACGCCGGGGATCCATGAACCGACGTTGTTTGATGACTGTGTGTGGTGCTCGCCGGACAACCTGGCAAAACCGCATCCTGCCTGGCTACCCGATGCGCTCAAGCACCGGCAGTCGGGCGACTGGTTCGTTGAATTTGAGTGGGATTAGCCGCACGGTTTCCTTACAATGCGCGCCCGCTTGAATCTACAACAAGCGCTGTAAACACTATTGTAGCGACTGTACAAAAGTAGGACGGGGGAGCCTCAGATGAAAGATCCAGTACGAGTCACCGTGACAGGTGCTGCCGGCCAGATCGGCTATGCATTGCTGTTTCGAATTGCCGCTGGAGAAATGCTCGGGAAGGATCAGCCCATCATTCTGCAGTTCCTGGAAATCACCCCGGCACTCGATGCGTTGCAGGGTGTCATCATGGAAGTTGAAGACTGCGCGTTTCCCCTCGTAAAAGAGATAGTCGGCACCGATGATGCGAATCTGGCTTTCAAGGACAGCGACTATGCATTGCTGGTCGGCTCACGCCCACGCAGCAAAGGTATGGAGCGTAAGGATCTGATCGAGGCCAACGCGGCGATTTTTTCGGTCCAAGGCAAAGCCATAAACGACCATGCGAGCCGCGCCATCAAAATCCTCGTGGTGGGCAATCCGGCAAACACCAACAGCTTGATCGCGCAGCGCAACGCGCCGGACATCGATCCGCGTCAATTCACCGCGATGACGCGCCTCGACCACAATCGCGCCATTGCTCAATTGGCGGCGAAAACCGGCGAGCAGGTTCCGGACGTTGCGGGTTTGTGTATCTGGGGCAACCATTCGGCCACTCAGTACCCGGACCTGTTTGCAACTACGGTTGCCGGTAGCGCTGCGATGTCGCTGGTCGACATGGACTGGTACGCCAAGGAATTTATTCCGAGTGTCCAGCAGCGAGGTGCGGCAATCATCGAAGCGCGCGGCGCATCGAGCGCAGCATCAGCGGCCAACGCCGCCATTGACCACATGCACGACTGGGTGCTCGGCAGCGACGGCGTAGTCAGCATGGCTGTCTATTCCGACGGCAGCTACGGGATTGCGGAGGGTCTCATTTATTCTTTTCCCGTGACCTGTCAGGACGGCGCCTGGCAGATCGTTCAGGGCCGTGAGATCAATGAGTTCAGTCGGGAGAAAATGACGGCAACCGAGGCAGAGCTGATCGAAGAGCGTGATTCCGTTGCTCATCTGTTACCCGGTTAGCGGTTAAACAGCCAAAAGATCCTCCGCCCTCGCTTCGAAATTACTCGCCCTTGAATTCGGGGGTGCGTTTCTCGGCAAAGGCTTTGCGGCCTTCCGCACCGTCGCTGCTGTTGCGTACCCCGAGTAGCCGATCTCTGGAGATAGCGCCGATTTCGGCAGGACTTTTATTCAACGTCTGTAGCGAAAAGTCCTTCAGTGCGCGCACGACCAGTGGTGCTGAGTTGCGCAGAATTTTTGCGTATTCCATGGCCGCTTCGAGCTCTTCGCCGTCTGCGACGACTTTGTTGACCATCCCTATTTCGTAGGCGCGTTCAGCTGGAATATCCTGGCCGAGCAACATGAACTCCATGGTGATCTTGTGCGGGATTCTGGCTACGGAACTCGCAATGAGGCCGCCGGTGAAGCCGAGCTGGGCTTCGGGATACTTAAAAATCGTATTGCGTGCTGCCACCACCAGATCGCACATCTGCACGATCACGTAGGCACCGCCAATACACCAGCCGTGCAGCGCAGCGATCACCGGTTTTGTCGAAGGTACGCCGATGCTCGGCACGCCCTGCCACATCTCCTGAGGCGGGTCCTTGATGTCGG
>JAPUFN010000029.1 GCA_027293665.1 Gammaproteobacteria bacterium
GCAGACAATCCGGTCGTTGTTGGCCCAGCGGCACCAGTTCAGCAGACCCTTGCTGATCGAGGCAGAGTAAACGATCTTCTCAGCACCATCTTCGACGTCTGTGACGTCTTTGACGATCAAGTCATAGTGTTCACCGTTAGAACGCAGCATGAGCAGCCTGTTGCCATTTTGCGTGAGGTGGAACCCACTGAAAACGGGGAAACTGGAGACCACGGCTTCCGCCATTTCGCTGCGGATTGCCGCCGTCGCAGCCAACGCCCAGCGTGGCGCTACCAGCGCCACAGCCAGCACGCAGATACAGGCTGCCGCTGCTGTCATAGGAAGTAATTTAGTGTGGATTGGCTGCTCCATCTCCCGGCGATTTTGCCGTCTACCCGGGGGATTTGACCACATTTCGGCCTTCAGGTTCTTGTCGGGCGCAATCGGCTGTTCGAATCGGCTTTACACCTCACCTTGGTCCTTCCGCCCAACGCCCGAGTTCGGTATAAGCGTGCCTATGTCAGTACGAATACGCCTTATCTGCGTAGCAGTGGCCGTAGTCACGCTGCTGAGCCTGCCAGCCGTGGCGGCCCCGCCAGCGGTGGCGGACCAGTACCGCTGGCGAGACATCGAGCGCGTCGTTGCGTTTGGCGACGTTCATGGTGCCTATGAAGCCATGCGGTTGATGTTGCTGAATCTGAAAATCATCGATGCGCAGGATCAATGGATCGCCGGTCAGACCCACCTGGTGAGCCTGGGTGACCTGCTCGACCGTGGCGCAGAATCCCGCAAGGCCATGGATCTGTTGATGCAGCTGCAGACGCAGGCGCCAGCCAGCGGTGGCATGGTCCATGTCGTGCTCGGCAATCATGAGGTCATGAATCTCACCGGCGATCTGCGCTACGTCGCTGCCGCAGAGTTCGCAGCATTCGCCGATTTTGAGGAGCCCGCGCTGCGCGAGTCAGCGTTGCGTGCCTTCAGCAAGGCGCGTCGTGCTGAATCCCACGCGACCGATAGTCAGGCCGATCAACCTGATCAGGCGCTTGAACAAGCGTTCGCCGAACGCTTCCCGCCGGGGTACTTCGGTCACCGCAAGGCGTTCGGCCCGGAGGGTAGGTATGGCAGCTGGCTGCTGTCCCAAGGCGTGGTGCTGGTAGTGAACGACTCCGCATTTACCCATGGCGGGCTGCCCGTGTGGCTGAGCGAACATACACTGGATGAAATCAATCAAGGCTTCATGGAAGGGCTGACAAAGTTGTTGGCCCTCGGCGAAATACTGGTCGCTGAGCAACAATTTCCACCCTGGACGGATCTGCTGGATCAATCGAGTTTGCTCACCCCGGCCAGCGGGACGACGAGCCACACTGGATTTGCCGAACTGCAGAATTCCGTGTATTTCGGCGACCAGAGTCCGACCTGGTATCGCGGCACTGCTCAGTGCCACCCGTTGATTGAAAATTCCAGAGTTGCCCGCGTGCTCGACAAGCTTGGTGTCAAGCGCGTGGTGGTCGGCCACACACCGACGAATGACCGGCGGATACAACAACGCTTCGCTGGTCGCGTCGTCCTGGCCGATACAGGAATGCTGGCAAGTTATTACCGGGGCCAACCCACCGCGGTCATCCTCAATGACGATGGTTTGACCGCAGCATACCCATTGACGGAGTCGACGAGCAGGGAACTGTCAACCCCCGACGCCAGTTACGATAGTGCTGCGTTCGAGCAGACACTGACAGCAGAACTGGAAAATTCCACAGATTTTCTGACCGGCGAGAACACGCTGGAAATCAATGGTACCCGCGTGCAGGTTACATTCCGCTCTGCCAGTCAACGCGAGGTGCGCCAGGCGCTGGCTGCCTACCGGCTCGATCGACTGCTGCGACTCAATCTCGTGCCTTTGACGGTCGCAAACAAAAAGCCGCGCGGTCTCCTGACCGCCTTGCCTGCGACAACCATTAGCGAGCAGCAGCGTGCCGCCGAGGGGGCATTCAGACCAAACCCTTGCGGTGCGGTGAATGATATTCAGCTCATGTATGCATTCGATGCACTGGTGCGAAACGAAGCCCGAACTGCGGGCAGCATCCTGTATGATCGAGTCAGCTGGCAGCTGCGGATTGTCGGCTATGAGAAATCTTTCGGTAGCGCAACGACTTTCCCGATCTATCTACAGCAGATACCGACCGTTTTGCCAAGAGGTTTTGCTGACGCGCTGGCTGGCTTGAACGCCGACTCGCTGGACGCCACACTGGAAGATCTGCTCAGCCCCCGGCAACGCAAGGGAATTCTGGCACGACGTGACCAGTTAATGTCCACGTGGAGCATCGAGGAGTAACCATGAGAAAGTCGACGCGGGCCGCCGCGCCTATTTTTGTCGTCACGCTCTACTACATTGCATACGTCGCTGCGTTCCAACTGAGCCTATTCTGGTTTCCCCAGTTAGAAGCCTATTTACCGATCGGCGGTATCGATGAAATGCTCGAGCGTGGCATGACCAGCTTTGACAGGGTAGAAATTCTCAGCTCCACCATTACCAGTAAACCGCACATCACTCGACTTGGAATCGCCATCATTGGCGCAACGTTGCTGATGGTTCCGATATCCTGGGTGTATTTCATTACAACTCAGGACAGACAGGTCGACCGATCTTTCGCCCAGACCATGCTCATCCTGCCAATCATCGTTGCAGGCATCGCGATGATCGTGCAGAACAGTATCGCGCTTGCATTCAGTCTCGCCGGCATTGTCGCGGCGGTACGTTTTCGCT
Source organism: Gammaproteobacteria bacterium (assembly GCA_027293665.1). Taxonomy (GTDB): domain Bacteria; phylum Pseudomonadota; class Gammaproteobacteria; order Pseudomonadales; family Azotimanducaceae; genus SZUA-309. The sequence continues at coordinate 2,744 of JAPUFN010000029.1, forward strand.
TCACGCTCACACAACCATCCCACACCCTCTATATATTCGCCGCGATTACCATCGGCCTCGGCGCGGGGATTTCCGCCCTCGACATTTCAGCGGTCGTATCCGTCACATTCGTGTTCGCGACTCTCATCTTGTGGCGGCTGGATTATGGCAGGAACCTCAACAGCCCATTTTTCTCCTTCCTGACGGGAAGGGATCATGAGGATGATGAGCTTTAAACACGCCAGCCTCTTTTCAACTCTGCTCGTTTTCTTCATCGGCTGTGAAGCACGCGATAGTTCAGCGCCAACACTGAAACTGGACGGTCTCGAGTATCCGCCGGAAAAGATTGTTCAGTTCAAGCTGCCGGGCTTGTTGCGAGAGATTTCCGGACTGGCGGTTGACGCAAGCGACAGACTCTTCGCGCACGATGACGAATCCGGCGTGATCTTCCTGATCGACTATGAAGCTGGCAAGATCACCAAGCGATTCCAACTCGGAGAGAAGCTTGTTCGGGACGATTTTGAGGGGATCGCAGTCTCGCCAGAGCATATATATCTGGTCACGAGCAATGGCACAATCTACGAAACAGTGGAAGGAGCTGATGCGGAGGCTGTCAGTTACGTCAAATATTCAGCGAATCTGGACTGTGAAATCGAAGGGCTGACTTACGCCGATTCGAACAACGAATTGTATGCAGCCTGCAAAAATCTAAATAAGGGTAAACGCGGCATCAAGATATTTCGCTGGTCGATAGCCGAACACCGCTATGCTTCCACGCCTGTCTTTCACTTGCGTCGAAAAGAACTTCTTGCAACCGGATTCAAAAATTACCAGCCTTCTGCAGTTACGCTGCTCTCTCCCGGGCGTATACTGCTTCTTGCGAGCCAGCAGAAAGCTTTCATCCTGGTCGATCTGGCAAATTCCTCGGCCGAAGCAATTGACTTCCCCTTACCAAGAATTCACTCGCAGGCGGAGGGACTTGCGATCACCAGTAATGGTAATTTGCTCATAGCGGACGAAGGGAAGAACAAGAGAGGGAGATTGAGTGTCTACCATCGAAGGCGCTGAAAGCGCCACAGACACACCACGCAAGACACTTCTGCTTATCCATGGCAGTGGTCAAAAGCCTGCACAGGATATCGTGCTGCGGCTATGGCTTGACGCTATGAAACAAGGTCTCGCACGGGACTATCCAGACACGCATCTCGATGATGCCGACGTCAGTCTGGTTTACTACGCAGATCTAACCGCCGCCAGGTCGGATGAAATATACGACCCGGTGCTTGACGTTGCGGACCGTGAGAATACGCTGGCGAGACTGGCAGAGTTCGGCTCTTCAAAAAAATTCCGGCGAGTCCATTACGATTCACTACCCGGCAAGTCATCGCTGAAAGAATTTCTGGCGGATATCGGCGCACCCATCAGCAACGTGCTGGGACTCGGCCGGCAACGCATTGCCCACGTACTGCCAGAGCTGGTCGCTTACTGGGACAATGAAAGAAACTATGGGACTCAGATTCGCCAGCGGTTGCACAGCGTGCTCGCTCCCGCCCTCGCAAGAGGCGACGACATCATGCTCATCTCACACTGCATCGGATGCGTGTTCGCATATGATGTGTTCTGCGAATTGAATCACTCTTCACAGGATGCTGCAGTGGGCAAAGTGCGAAACTGGGTAACGCTCGGCGCGCCTCTTGCGGATGACTATGTTCGCAGCAGACTCGGTAAAGCTGCAGACTCATCTGCGACGACAACCTATCCGAGTGTGCTTGTGAACTGGTTCAATATTGCCGCTGAAGACGATTTCGTCTGTCACGATGAAACCATGGCAAATGATTTTTCGGCGATGCTCAAAAATCATGTCATCAGCCGCATCGATGATTTTAGTATCTATAACCTTGCCCTGCGATTTGGCCGTTCAAACCCCCACAACTCGATCGGTTATCTCATTCATCCCAGATTGATCAAACTGCTTTCTGACTGGCTCAAATAGGCTTGCGGCATTTGAGTGCGCGCGTCCGGCGTTTCTCATCCGCGACGATGTTGTAGTAACTCTCCAGATAGCGCAGAAATTTCTTCTTATCACCCTCCTCCAGACCGACTTGATTTCGAATCAGGCCTTCGAGTTCATCTCGCTTGTCCACCGTATGGTCTACAGCTCGATCAGTAACGGCCTGATCCCGACAGAAACCGCGGTATAGCCTGTCGCGAACATTGCGCTGTCCAAGGTTTTCATCCGGCAGCGCGCTGGGTGGGGCAACCATTCCCGTCCGGTCAAAATCATAAGGCACCGGTGCATACGGTCCGCCAGGCGGGCCAAGAATGATTGCGTTGTGGCAGCAGGCGTCACCGGCCGGGGCTGCAATGAACGAGTAGTCGGTATTACTGATCATGTACTGGAACACCTCTGCGATGCTGGCCTGCCAGGGGTCCAAGTCGGTTGCACGAATTCTCATGACGTCAGAAGTCGCCAGATCCAGCCTGGCAGCAAGGCGTTTTTTGTGTTCAATGAAAAAACCGTACCGCTCCAGCGGTTCGCCATCTTTCTCACTATCTACATAACTGACCTTGAGCAGGCGAACATTGAAACTAACCGGTGTGAGCACATTCAACATTTTATAAACCAGAAATTCCTTCAGAAGGTACCTCTGGTACTTCTCACTGGTCTTGCAGTGGGTCACGAGCTTCAGGATGTTCTGGTTTTCGAAGACACTGTTGTCCAATTTGCCCTTCGGCAAATTCAAGCGCAACGGCGGGAATGAACAAACTTTCCGATCCCTCCTGGACTTTCCCCGCGGTCGAATTTTGATTTTGAATTCACGGGTCGTCCCCGCGATCGTGGTGTAGCTCAATGTTCCCGGGCGGTATTCCGGGTCAGCTGACCGATCACGGGAAATAGCTCGAAACGGCGCTGTCAGCGTCAGCGCGGTGACCGCTTCATCGGCAAAGAGCCGGTCTGACGCTTGCCCGGCAGAGGCTATGGTCGTGACCGTAAGTGATGTAACGGCCGCCGTTACGAGCAGTGCCGATAAGATACGCATAAGCTCTCCCTGATCCCGGTCCTTTATTTATTTTCCAAGTCCGAATCTGCAACGTCCAGGCCTAGTTTCACGAGCACGACAGCCGGTGGTGGCAACCACTCAGGCAAGGGTTGGTTGCCGATGAAACCCAGATCTGTCATTCCCTCTGGCGTGGACCAGACGGCGGCGGCCGTCAAATCACGCACCTTTGCAAAACAACGCGCTCCGGCCTGATGTGTTGCCTGCACATCCTCCAGACTGCAGACGTCATCCGCAATCTGTTCGAGTTGGGCATCGCTGAGGTCGGCAAACGCAAGCGCAAATCGTTGCCTGGCTGCATCCCGGAACCAGGGCAGGCCATCGCGAACGACGAGGGCATCTGCCTGCTGATCGGGATAAGGCGCACTCACCCACTCATCGATGAAATCCACAGCACCCAGATCGCTTGCAGCGGGAGATCGAGTATCCGCAGGTAGAATCACATCTACCAGGGTCGCCAGCAGCGAACGTTCATCCGCAGTGAGAACAAGCGGCCAGGGCGCTTCAGGGTTCAGCAGATCCGGATCAGGCAGCGTATTTTTCGGGCCTCTTGGAGAGGCGCGCGCTGCCGGTTGCGCGGCCAGACCAGTGGCCACGCCTATGAGAGCCATCACTCTCAACGCTTGCCGCCGTTGCATCACAGATCGCGCCTCGCCAACGCATCAATCAGATGATCCGCAGAACGCCAGGCAACGGCCATGATGCTCAGCGTCGGATTCTTATCGGCGTTTGACACAAAACCCGCGCCATCCGTCACATACAGGTTCGCCACCTCCCAGGACTGACAGAACTCATTGAGCACCGATTCCCGCGGATCACTGCCCATGCGGGCGCCACCAACTTCATGGATGATCTCGCCGGGCTTTTTAATCGCTTCGGCGGGGTCATCGGGAATCGGGGTCATGACGCGCCCACCCATGGATTCGATGATCCCGGCAAACGTCTGCTGCATATGCCTGACCTGGTTGAGTTCATCATCCGACCAGCGCCAATGAAAACGCAGGGCTGGAATGCCCCACTGGTCTTTGAGGGATGGATCGATCTCACAGTAACTGTCTTCGTTCGGGATCATCTCGCCGCGTCCGGAGAAACCCAGGAACGACCCGTAATAGCGGCGACAATCTTCCTTGAACGCCTGCCCGTACGACCCCCCCGTCAGCCGTTCAAGCCCGCGGAAGGAGCTCGCGCCCGGCATCCGGCGGCCACCGCCGAACTCGATGTGATAACCGCGCGCAAAATTCAGACTTCCGGCCGCCTGCTCCTGGTAAAGCCACCACGGCATATACAGATGCATGCCCGACGAACCGTCGGTGTTGTGCACAGGCAGGCTTTCGAGTGCTGGGATGTGGCCGTTCACGCCGGCTCCCACCGTATCCATCACATACTTGCCGACCAGGCCGCTGCCGTTTGCAAGACCCTGCGGGAACAAGGGGCTTTTGGAATTGAGCAGGAGCCGAGCCGATTCACAGGCGCTCGCGGCGACCACGACTACCCGTGCGGCAACGAAAACGTCCTTGCCTGTGAGCTTGTCGACATACGTAACACCGGCGGCTTGCCCTGCATCGTTGACGTGAACCTCGCGGGCCATTGCGTTGGTACGGATGGTCAGGTTTCCCGACGCAAGCGCCGGTGGCAACAGCACAGTCGGCGATTGGAAATTCGCTTTGATGGAACAACCCCGGCCACAGGGCGTGGCCCAGAAGCAGGCACTACGAGAATTCATGGAATCCCGAGTCAATCTGCGCGCCCTGGCATTGCCGGGGAACAGGAACTTCGACAACCGATCAGCATCCTGACGCTTGGACAGAATCGCGAGATGGGCAGGGATCACAGGTATCCCAAGCGGCTCGCAGTGCTTTTTCGTCAACAGTTCATGAGCCCGCGGCGCAGGTGGCGGCAACAGCACACCTGCGGAGGAGCCGGGGGTGTTTTCCAGTCCTTCGTTGGAGCCATAGACGCCGATGAGCGCTTCTGTCTTGTCGTAGTACCCAGCCAGATCGTCATAGGTCATCGGCCAGTCCGCGCCCAACCCATCGCGTGAGCGCGGCTTGAAATCGTACTCTCCCATGCGCAGGGAAATACGACCCCAATGGTTGGTTCTGCCACCGAGCATTCGCGTGCGCCACCAGAGAAATTCCGTATCTTGTGTGCTGTACGGCTCGCCGGGAACGCGCCAGCCGCCATCCACCGTAGCGTCGTAGTAACCGAACGGCTTGTCCGGCGTTCCCGAGCCGCGTAGCGGCGCATCGGCGTTGAGATTGAACATCGGTGTTTCCGTCACCGGATCGTAATCCCTGCCCGCCTCCAGCATGAGGACTTTCACCCCGGCCATCGTCAACACATACGCCGTCATTCCGCCGGCTGCTCCTGAACCAACGAGCACAACGTCATACGGCGCGGAGCTCACGGTAAACGTCGAATCCTGATAGCCCGAAATGCCACTTCATCTCCATGGTCCTGCAGGCCGATGTGGCCACTGCCTGCCTTACCGTACGCCGGCCACGCGCTGAATTTGCTGGCCGCCACCAACGAAAGCCAATCATCGCTGGCAAGTTGATAGTCAACGATCTTCACCCCATTCAACCAGTGTTGCACGTGCCTGCCTTCGACTCGCAGGCGTGCCTGATTCCATTGCCCAGCCACGCGAACGATCCCGCGCGGTGCAGCGTGCAACGCATAGTTGGAACCGGCAGAAGTCAACGGGTTGCGGCCGTCGATATGCTCGACGTCATCGAGAATCTGCATTTCAGGCGCGCTCATGAAAATGTACGGATGCGCTTCGGTTGCGTGGAAGAACACACCACTGTTACCGCCCGCCGCTACCCGCCATTCCAGTTCGAGTTCGAAGTCCGTGAACTCAGCTTGGGTGATCAGATCGCCGGCTGCAGCGACACGAGTCAACACGCCATCGCGCAATTGCCAGCCTCGGGGGGTTTCCGTTTGCTGATAGCCCCGCCATTGTGAGAGATCCGTGGCGTCCAGCAGATTCTGCCAGTCGTCTGCGGGGACGGCTGCAATAACAGGATTGCCAAGCAAGCCCGTCGCGACACCAGCCAGCAACAACATGATCCGGCGTCTTGAATGAAACCCGACCATGTCAGCTCAGGTTGCGCAGTTGCCGTTCGAGACAAACGGTATCGGCTTCGTCCGACATCGATTTCTTTCTCCCCCAAGTGCAGATCGGATACTATCAGATGCGTTATTGGGACAACCGTACGCAAGGCTATGAAAGACTACGATCGTCGCAGGTTCCTCGCAATCGCCGGTCATGCAGCCGGCTTTCTACCTCTGGCAGGCGTCCACGCTGCGAGCAGGAACCCGACTAGGGCAGAAGTAGATACTGCGCAGAGCGTGATCCGCAATTACCCTACTCTGGGCCGCACAGGTATTCGTTTGTCAGACATCTCCTTTGGCACCAGCCGCTTGCGCAGGGGCCAGGAGGACCTCGTTCACCACGCACTCGAACGCGGCGTGAATTACTTCGATACCGCCGACAGCTACACTCGCGGTCAATCTGAGCGAGTTCTGGGCAACGCTTTACGTAAAGTACGCAACGACGTGTTCATCGTCTCAAAGACCAAGGTGTGGAACGACGACAGGCATTCGATCATGCAGGCGCTCGAGGCCAGCCTGCGACGACTGCAGACGGACTACATCGACGTTTACTTCAATCACGCTGTTAACAACTTGTCCAGGCTGCAGAATCCGGAGTGGTACGAGTTCGTCGAGCTGGCCAAGCGGCAAGGTAAGATTCGATTCACAGGAATCTCAGGGCATGCCGGTAGACTCACGGAGTGCCTGGAGCATGCTATAGATGGCGATCTCTGCGATGTCGTGCTCGTCGCCTACAACTTCGGTCAGGATCCGGAGTTTTACGCGGGGCTGACCCGATCGTTTGATCTAATCGCAAAACATCCCGACTTGCCGCAGATGCTCGCGAAAGCTAAGCAAAAGGGAATTGGCGTCGTTGCGATGAAAACGCTGATGGGTGCGCGCCTGAACGATATGCGCGCCTATGAAAACGCCGGTAGCACGTTTTCGCAAGCCGCCTTCAGATGGACGTTGTCGAACGCCAATGTCGACGCTCTTGTGGTCTCCATGACAAGCAGGCAGGACATCGATGAGTACCTTGCGGCATCCGGCGCACGCAAACTCGCGCACGGCGATCTCGATCTGTTGCAGGGATATGCGAAACTCAACAGCACAACCTTCTGCCGCCAGGCATGCAACGATTGCGAAGGCGCATGCCCCTATGGTGTTCCGATCGCAGATGTACTCAGAACACGAATGTACGCGGTCGATTACAAAGACGTCGACTTCGCGCGCTCTGAGTA
>JAPUFN010000290.1 GCA_027293665.1 Gammaproteobacteria bacterium
GACGAACACATTGAACCGACATGGGACCATGACAGCGGAGAATTCAGCCTCGGCTTCGGTCTCAACGAGCCTCATCCGCGCGGTCAGCTCAACGCCCGGTCGATGGCAGGCTGGGTTTGCACTGAGGGAGCCTGGTCGCGGATATTCAACGAACCGAACCTCGCTAAATTTGACGAACCAACGGTAGAAGGCGTCGATTTCCCACGTGTCGCCCTCAGTGAAGCAAGATGGGATGGTACGGCTCTACACATAGCCGCACACCCGCAGAATGCTGCACTCGAGGGGAGTCGCACGACGGTGCGAATTACCAATGTCGGCGCAACCGATGGCTGGGTGTTGACCCGGTCGAGCGGCGAATCGACCGCTCTGTCCGGCACCGGGGATCATCTTGAGGCAGAGTTGATCGTCGACAACGAAGCGGTGGTCATCCAACGCGGCTGAAACTGGTACCGGGTGTTAGCCTTTACCGAAACTGGTACCGGTTGTTAGCCTTTGGCCTTTTGTAGGGTTGGTGTCGTCCTGGTACCGGTACCGGCCTTAAGGAAAAGGCTAAAGGCTAACAACCGGTACCAGCAGGAGAACGAAGACATTGGACGTCACGCTGATAGCAAGTGAAGCAGGCGCCGGTTACTACCCGGAGAATACTGTTTCCGCAGTCCGGCAATCCCTCATTGATGGTGTCGATGGTTGTGAACTGGATTTTCATCTGACGGCTGACAATCGGTTCGTCGCCCACCACGATTATCTGTTGAATCCGGCACTAGCCCGGGATCAGAATGGAAATTGGTTGGCCGCTCCCGGGCCTGTCATAAAAAACACCACTTTGAATGACCTGCGCTGCTATGACCTGGGCATGGTCGATCCTGAATCAAAGATCGCCCGCAGGTATCCGGATAGAGGATCCAGCCCCGGCGAACGCATCGCCACTTTCGAGGATGTCGAGCAAGCTTACCTGGAACACGCAGAGTCGCCAGTGGAACTCTGGTTTGAAGCAAAAACCGATCCGTTCGATCCCAGTCACACGACTCCGCCGGAACAATTCATCGGGGAACTCGCAAAGATTCTCCCGCTGAGTCCAGTGTTCTCCAGCACAGTGCTGATCGCATTTGACTGGCGCCTGCTTGCGATCGCCAGAGCAGCGATGAAAGACCTGCAAACGGGGTTTCTGACCGTCGACTTCTCCTGGCTGCCGAAGTACGCATCGGCCAACACAAGTGAACGAGCCGGCTGGTTCGGAGACTACAACCCCGCAGACTACGCTGACAGTATTCCACAGGCGGTGAAGGCTGCCGGCGGCACGTACTGGTCGCCCTACTGTCGCGATCTCGACCGCGACACTGTCGAAGAAGCCCACGATCTGGCCATCAAGGTCTCAACCTGGGGGGCGAATACCGAAGAAGAGATTTCGCAGGCGTTGGCGACCGGCGTGGATAGTCTTACGACCGGTTACGTCGATAGAGCGAAGCGTATTCTTTCGGCGATGCGGAACTAGCGGTGTCCTGAACCGTCGATCCAGCGCAACTTACAGAGGTACTTTTTGGCCGATACCAGTTTTCGTGCGGGGTTCAGTCTGCTACGAAACCCCAACGTGAGCAGAATGTTCATCGCCTATCTGGTGAGCTACACCGGTACCGCCATGGCACCGATCGCCATGGCGTTCGGCGTATTAGAACTAACGGGTTCAACGACGGACGCATCGATCGTAATAGCTGCGCCCACGCTCGCATCAATTGTGGTATTGCTGCTTGGCGGTGTTCTCGCTGACCGCACTTCACGCCAACGCGTTATCTACAGTTCGGAACTGCTCGCGATGGTGGCGCAGTTCTTCCTCGCATTTCTCTTTCTAGCCAATTTTGCCACCGTGCCCTGGCTGACATTTTTTATGCTGATCAACGGCATTGCGATGGCCTTCCATGCACCAGCCGCCACGGGTTTTATCATTCAACTGGTCGACAAAGAAGATCTGCAGGCGGCAAACGCGCTGCTTGGTACGGCGCGCAATGGCGCAATTGCTGGTGGTGCTGCGCTGGGGGGCATTCTAGTCGCGGTGTTCGGCGCAGGCACGACCTTGCTGATCGATGCGATCTCCTTCGGTGTTTCAGCGATACTCGTCATCTCGTTGAAACCGAAACTGCAGATCACACCTGAAGCGGCTTCTGTCTTTGAAGATCTGCGCATTGGCTGGCGGGAATTCACTTCTCATACCTGGCTCTGGGTCATCGTAATCCAATTCTCTTTAATCGTTGCCGTGGGAGAAAGTGTATTCGGCTTGATCGGGCCGGCAGTAACCCGCGGGCACATGGGTGGCGCGGTCGATTGGGGCTTCATCGCCTCCGGCTTCGGAGTCGGCACTCTGGTCGGGGGACTCGTCGGAATGAAAGTACGGCCAAAATATCCAATGCGATTCGCCACCCTCTGCGTTTTCTTTTTCATCGGAGTTGAGCTCACGCTGGCGGTACCCATGTCCGTCTACACTATCGCGTTCGCAGCCTTTATCAGCGGCCTTGCAGGCCAGCTCTTTGCCGTACTCTGGTATACGACTTTGCAGATGAAGGTGCCCGCGCACATGCTCTCCAGAGTCAGTGCCTACGATCACCTGGGGTCAATCGTCCTGGCACCACTGGGTATCGTCGCGGCTGGAATTTTATTCGAGGTAATTGGCTTCCGACTCACACTCATCATCGCGGCATTGACGGTTCTCGTGCCAACCGTCGTTGTGCTCTGTGTACGCGACGTGCGGATGGTGACGAACGATTGAGTCGAGTATCACTCTCCGCGGAGCGCCTGGGTGATCGGCAACCTTGCTGCACGCATTGCGGGAAGCAGGCCACCGATGAACCCCAGTACCAGCGCCCAGACGAGCCCGGTGACCGCAAGCTCAGGCGTAACTCTGAACGCAAACGCGACCTGAGTGGAAGTGGCATTGTTGAAGACCGAGGTGGCATAACCATCCAGCGCCAGATACACCAACAGTGCACCCGACGTGCCTCCAATCACAGCAAGCAGCATGGCTTCCACCATCACTGAGGTAACCACGCTTGTACCGCTGAAGCCGAGCGTTCGCAGGATCGCGATCTCCGAGGTACGCCGGCTCACAGCCACATACATCGTATTGAGCGCAGCCAGCACCGAGCCGATTGCCATGATTCCGGCGATGAAATAGGCAAAGGTCGAGATCAAGGCTGCCCGATCTGCCATCTGCCTGGCAAAAAATTCCGTTTCAGGGATCACCACCAGATTCAATCTGAGATCGTCTTCAAGCCGTTGAGAGACCGCCTCAACGGTTGCATCCGCTGCCAGCCGAGCGCGAACCACGCTCACACCGCCGGGACGTCGGAAGACGTCCTGGCCGACTGGCAGGTCGAACCAGATCTCCGATTCCACCGCTGTGTCCGCGGCAGCAAAATGACCGACTACCGTCCAGGCGACAGTGCGGGCCTCGACTTGATCACCAATCCCGAGCCCTTCGTAGCGCGCTGCCGCCTTCACACCGACGAT
>JAPUFN010000291.1 GCA_027293665.1 Gammaproteobacteria bacterium
GCGCTGCGACGCAAGCCGCAATCCGTGCACGCTCGCAACTGGTGAAGAGCCGCTGCAGAACGCGCGGGTGTTCGACGTGCCGGTAGAAGAACTCGAAATCACTCTCTCTGAGTGTCGCCGCCGGAGTCGCCAGGCTTGCGAGTTCTGGAATGACTTCTCTGGCCACGCTCACTTTGAAGTCGAACGTGCCAAACTCCTGCTGTCCGAGTTGGTGCAGGACCAGCACTCGATAGGCTGCGCTGTCTGGATAGTCCAGCGTCTCGGGTACGAAGATGGTGTCACGGCTCAGCGCTGCCACTTCAGGACTCAGCGTGAATCGGCGGCTGGAGAATTCACTGGTTGCTTTGATGTGGTAGTAACGCCCCGCGATTCCTTCTGCAAACAGTGTGAGCGGCGATTCCACATCGGCAAGTTCAATCATGGCTATCCCGCGTCAGGGTAGAACGACGTCCACGATGTCGGCAATTGCCTGTTGCACGGTGGGGTCATCGGACACCGCGCTGACGATGGCGATATCTGCCGCCCGACGTGCGGCAATACCCTGATTCACGAGGTTCGCGGTGTAGATCAGCAGGCGCGTGCTCACGCCTTCTTCGAATCCATGTTCGCGCAGATTTCTGACCTTCGCGCCAATCAGAGCCAGCCGTCTGGCGAGTTCCATTTCGGCTTCGGCTTCGACTGCGATGATGGTCGCCTCTCGTTCTTCATCCGGATAGTCGAACGTCAGACTGACGAATCGCTGCCGCGTGCTCGGCTTTAAATCCTTCAGCACGCTCTGATAGCCGGGGTTGTAGGAGATCACGAGCAGGAAATCGGGGTGGGCGGACAACAACTCACCGGTCTTGTCGATCGGCAGCAGACGCCGATGGTCTGTTAGTGAGTGGATCAATACGGTCGTGTCTTTGCGCGCTTCGACGATTTCGTCGAGATAGCAGATTGCGCCTGAGCGCACTGCGCGGGTGAGGGGACCGTCGCGCCAGACCGTTTCGTCTCCCTGCAGTAGAAAGCGGCCTACCATGTCGGTGGCGGTGAGATCTTCATGGCAGGAAATGGTGATCAGTGGGACGTCGAGCTCGGTCGCACGCGAGCGTTCCTCGCGGTACAGGCGCCAGACCATATGTTCCACGAAGCGGGTTTTGCCACAGCCGGTGGGACCTTTGAGCAGCACGGGTAGCCTTGCATCATAGGCGGCGCGGAACAGTTCCACCTCGTCCGCCAATTGCAGGTAATAAGGCTCGCTGTTCAGTGTGGCCAGATTGACGGCTTCGCTCATCGATTCATGCTCATGATGGGGTAAAGATCTCGTTGCCTTTGCGATACGTGAAAAAGTTCACGGCCGGATTGCGGTTGACGAGTGGCCGGTGATACATCGGATGGCTCAGCGAGCGAACTTCGTGTTCCAGTTCCGTCAGGGTTTCCCCGTTGTCCGGATCAACGATGGCCTGAAAGCGGTACTGGTGCTGATCGGACTCCTCCGTAATCAGCTCGAGTTCTTTGAGGTATTTGTGTGGCGCGGAGAAATCGGCAATGTAGACGGCAAGATGGTGGCCGTCGTAATCGGCGATCGGCTCGTCTGTCTCCGTGAAGATCAGTTCCTGGTTGTAACCCATCTTTACCCGGCAGACCCCGTCAGCCGCGTTCGCTGCACAGCCGAGTACCTGCTCGTAAAATCGGCCAATGCCGGCCGTGGTGTCGGGCGGTACCTGCATGTCTACATAGGGCATGCCGAGGTCCATTTTCGGGAATATCCCCGGTGCATAGGCGCGAATTGTGTTACCCCAGGGGCAGGTCAGTTCAATGTGGTCGTCTTTTTCAACCCACGCGAACTCCGTATCGGCCATGGGCTTGGCGATGAATCCCAGACGCTTCTTCAGATCTTCAAGGTCCGGCACGACCACGCCGATGTGTCCGCGAAAGCGCTGGGACTGAGACTTGGGTAGATGAAACTGCTGCTCGCCGAGGTTGACCCACATGTTGAACGTACCGAAATCAATGTAGGGATCGCGGGTAAACCCGAGGCCGGTGACATAAAAAAGTGCGGCGATGCCCTGATCGGGCACGGTGAGGTTGACGTGTTCCAGCATCAACACATTGCCGACGTCTTCTGCGCTGCGGTCGAAATCGCTCATAAGATCCCCCGAATCGTCCGTGCAGTATACCCAATCCCATATCGGGCTATAGTGAATCGATGGTGGACGACACAGATGAACTGCTGGAGGCTACGACCGCTCTGGTGCCTGCGCTCTTGACGGCGATGGATGCGCTGGCAGCCGTCGGCCGACACCTGCACCCGCCACACCTCGTGGATCTGGTGGCGAACGTCGAACAATTCCACTCACCGGTAGCCGATGGCCTGGAAATTTTCCGAGCCGCAGCCTGGCCGGAACATCTCGCTAATTTTCGCAGCCACATAGACGAGGCAGCAGTCGAACTGTTGCAGGCTTTCGATGGTCTGGCCAGGTGTACGACTCAATCCAGCCCGGCGCTGGGTGCATACCGTGCCATGCGGTTCAATACCCGGGCAGTGGCAGCGCTGTATCCCGTATCGTTCATGCTGCCGCCGGTCAGCCGGTTTTATTTATCCGATCCCCACCGTGGCAATACGGAACTCCTCGAGAAAATCGCGGCACAAGATCCCGCGCGTGAAGAGGTCGGCATCATGCATGCCGATAACGGCGCGACAGATCGCGGCGGATTTTCGCTGTATGTGCCGGAATATTATGACGCCGCAGTCGAGTTACCGCTCGTCGTCGCCCTGCACGGCGGCAGTGGTCATGGTCGGAGTTTTCTCTGGAGCTGGCTGCGCGATGCACGTTCGCGCGGAGTCATAGTTGCATCACCAACATCGATCGACACCACCTGGTCGCTCATGGGTCCCGATCAGGACAGCGCCAATCTCGACGCGATCGTTGACCATATCTGTAACACCTGGACAGTCGACAGGTCGCGCATATTGCTCACCGGAATGTCTGATGGTGGAACGTTTGCCTATGTCAGTGGATTACGCTCGGCCACGGCATTCACCCACCTGGCACCGATTGCCGCGAGTTTCCATCCCCTGTTGCTGGAATTTTCGGAAGCTGAGCGACTGCGCGATTTGCCGGTATTCCTGATACACGGCGTGCTCGACTGGATGTTTCCTGTCGACATGGCGCGCACGGCGCGAGATGCGCTGACTGCGGCAGGCGCGGCTGTCGAGTATCGTGAAATAGATGATCTTTCTCACACGTATCCGCAAGAGCAGAACGAGGCGATTCTCGACTGGATGTTGGCCCCATGAAAATCGAGCTGATTACCTACCGCGATGAGTTCGCCGCTGATTTCGCGCGGTTGAATTACGAATGGATTGAACGCTATTTCAGCGTGGAGGACGAAGATGTCAAAGCGCTCAGCGATCCCGTTGCGCACATCATCGATCCTGGAGGGGAAATTTTTTTCATCCTGGCCGATGGTAAGCCGGTCGGAACCGTGGCGATGACGCCGCATGAACCGGGCGTGTTTGAATTAGCCAAGATGGCCGTGCAGGCAGATTTCCAGGGCCAGCGTCTGAGCCATCGTCTGATGCAGGCCTGCATCGACTTCGCCGTAGAGCGCAGTGCACGTCAGATCATGCTGGTAACGAACGACTCGCTGGCACCCGCACTCGGGTTGTATGAGGCCGTCGGCTTCGAGCCGGTTGCCGAGTATCGCGATGCGAGGTACACACGCGGCAACTTGGAGATGCGATTGCACCTCGAGCAGCCAGGCCCTGATTGTTCAAAGGGTATATAGAGTTATCGCGAGTAAGCTCCAGCCCATCAAGCTGGACTCACGGCTCGACGACTTTGCGATAAAGGTGCCACGTCGCATGGCCCAGTATCGGCAGAACGGCGGCCAGACCCACAAGAAACAACATTGCCCCGGCGGTCAGTAGCGCCACCACGAGCATTCCCCAGACAGCCATCACCAGTGGATTTGCAATTACTGCTCTGAACGAGGTCGCGATCGCAGTGGCGGAACTTGCGGGTTTATCCAGCAGCAAAGGAAAGGCAACCACCGAGATCGCCAGCGCCGTGAAGGCAAACAGGAAGCCGACAACGGTGCCATACATGATCAGGGCGGCGCCGCGTCGAGTCGAGATGAGTTGGTTGCCAAAGTCTGCGATCGAGGTGGGCGGATCTATGCCGAACAAGCCAAAGTACATGAACTCTGCCATGAACACCCAGGCGACGTAGAGCAGCATAATCATGATCGACAGCGCAGCAATTGGCGCGAAGGCAGAGGAGTGGACAAACTCGAACGCCGAGCGCCAGCTGAGATCGAGTCCAAGTTCGCGCCGTCGACTCATCTCAAAAAGAGCAACCGAGACTACCGGGCCGAGGAGCGTGCAACCTGCGACCAGTGGAAAAGCAAGGTACGGTAGATTATCGCTGAGCAAAAACTGCACGAATAACAATGCGAAGAGTGGATAGATTACGATCAGGAACACGCCGAAGCTCGGCTTTTCGTTGAAGTCGTCGTAGCCTTCCCGCAAAGATTGCCAGAGATCTTCCATCCTTATCTTGCGGATTTCGATCTCGCTCGACGTAACCTGTAGTTCCCTGAACGATTTCACCTCAGCCATGACGAATCTCCCTTCCAAAGAGGTCATGAGGCCACAATCAAGGGGCAACCAATGTACCGGTTGCTCCGGGTGTTGGCCTGCCATATCGAACTGTTGGTAGCCGATTATAGAGCAAAGTCTCGCGCTGCGTTGGCGGCCTGGACTATGGGCTCAAAGGGCCAATCCGCTGCCCATCAGGCCTTCGAAATTGGATCGGTAAAAGCAGTCCCGGTCTGGCTCATCGCAAGTTCCCAGCGTGGTTTCAAAGCGCTTGACCGGGTTGCGGCCGCCTTCCACATGCGGATAGTCCGATGAGAACAACGGAATCTGCACAGCCGCCTCGCGCATGATCCAGCCGACGTCTTCCGCCGGATAAGGTGTCGCCCGCAATTGCCGTTTGACGTACTCGGACGGTTGCAGCGAGAGATTCTGCAGGCGCTCTTCACTGCGTGCGAAAGCCGCGTGGGCGCTGTCGAGATAGCGCATCCAACTGGGTATCCAGGAGGCGCCCTGTTCGATGACCCCGAACATCAACGTGGGGTGCGCTTCAAAAACGCCGTCAATGATCAGGGTCGCGAGCGTCTGCATGACGGGCGTCGGGATCGCCATGTAGTCGACCGATCTGAAATTTTCGGCACCACCGTGGAAATCGGGCGGAATCGGCAGACCGTTTACGAAATACATCGGATCGAGCAGGGTGCCACCACCGCCAACATGGAAGAGTATGGGTCGCCGAGCTTCTTCCGCCATTGCCCAGATCGGAAAAAGGCTCAGGTGGCTTGGCGAATGGGTGCGCGGGCATTGCGAAGGAATCAGAAGTCCGGCGAAGCCCTGCTGCAAGGCCTCTTCTGCCATTGCGACGGCACGCTCGAAGTCGGCCAGTGGTACGCAGGCGGTTGGCAACAGGCGCTTATCGACCGCGCAAAAATCGAACATCGCGCGATTGTGAGCAGCCGCAAAGCCGTAAATCAGATCGAGATCTTCGCTGTGCTTTTCGAGTTCTGCCAGGTGGCCGTTGACGAACGTGTTGAATATGAGCTGGCTGGCAACGCCGATGTGATCCAGTGCGGCAGGCCGATCTTCCTTGAAGATAGCGCCCGTTGCCGACCAGTTTTTGCGCAGCATGATTTCTGCGGCATCAGCCGCGCGGTAGTCGGGGTCCGCCTGTTGTGCAAGAAGGTCGCTGATCTTCTCAGCACTCGTGGCCACGGCTGCAGACCCATCGAAACCCAGAATGTGTTTTTTGATATCGGCGGTGGCGAATTCAGCGAGAAACTCGGCTGTTTCCAGAATGTGGGCGTCAGCATCGTGCACGACGCGATTTTCGATATAGGCCATCAATGCCCTCGAGTTTTCCGATTCGGACAGACGAGTTTATGCGGCTGTCCACGCGCGCGGAACCATAAAAAGTGGAAAAAGTGGAAAAAGTGGAAAAAGTGCAATCTACCGCTGAAGCTAAGCGCCGGCCGAGATGGAGAAGTTGAGTTTGGCGGCGTTCTGGTAGGCGTCGCGTGCTTCCAGTTCCGCCATATAGGGTGCAAACGCAGCGGCAAGCTCGATACCGCATGCCTTTGCCCAGGCAAGGCACGTCATGAGCACGAGATCGGCGGCGCTGAACTCATCGCCTAACAGGTAGTGTGAACTTTCCAGCCGCAATTGCGCCACGCGGACCTGCTTGGTGAATCCGGCAATGGCGGCATCGATCGCGGCGGGGGCGGCGCCGTACAGTTCCGCCAGATCTTTGTGTCTGCGGATGACGTACAGGGTGTGCGCGTCGAGTTCCATCTGAATGAAAGACATCCACTCGTTGTATCTGGCACGTGCGCGGGTATTTGCCGCGGGCACCAGGCGCGGTTGCCTGTCGCTACCGTAGTGATCGCCCAGGTAGGTGACGATGGCGACACTTTCGGTCAGCACGAAATCGCCGTCCACCAGAACGGGTATTTTCTCCTTTGGATTGAGTTTTAAAAATGCGGGTTGCTGAGTTTCACCCGTGCGCGAACCGATCAGTTTTGGTTCGTAGTCGATGCCGAGTTCGTGGAGCATCCAGTGCGGCCGGAAGGTGCGACTGGTCGCACCGCCCCATAGTTGCAGTTTGTGCCCGGAACCGGCGGTACTCATGGTCTGGGGAGCGGGATTTCTTTAACTTCGTAGCACTTCACATCGACATTTGAAGGCGGATTTTCAGACATGGCTGTGTTGAAAGCGACCATGTGAGGAGTGCGAAGGTGCTCGGTGAGCGCAGCCACATCCACCCAGTTTTCGACGACACGCAGTCGGGTGGGATCGTTCAGTTCCACGCAGAACGTATAGTCGATGCAGCCTGTCTCGGCGCGACTGGCCGCTTCCATCTCTGCAACTGCAGCCTGCATTGTGGCTATGTTCTCTGCGCTTGTTTCTACTACTACGTTGACGACAATCATCCTGCCCCTCCAGTTTCAATATTGCTCTGCGATCGTCTCGCCCGCATCGTCTGCCGCTCATGGTATCGCATGTCGGGATACCATGAGCGAGCCGACCGAATGGCCGCAAGTTAGAACGTCACAACACTTCCCAACAGCGAGCATCGACCCGCGCGATGGCCAGCGACACTCGCAATCGTGTCGCCAAATTCAACGATCTGAATGTTGTCGCCATCAAATGCGGGCCAGTTGCTCGCACCTTGCGGGAGAAAGGGCGGCGCGACATTTGGTTCCCTGGCAAGCCCTTGCCATGCTCTTTGCATTGCCGCACTTATCGCCAG
>JAPUFN010000292.1 GCA_027293665.1 Gammaproteobacteria bacterium
TTCGTCATCTTTGACACCTAGCTGTTCACAAATCAGCTTTTTTACACGTTCTTCTACACTGCTCATTCTGCAGGGGTCTCCAATTCAAATTCCCGGGGTGCAGGGCGACGCGCATTCTATATACCGCGTATACCCAATTCAAGTTGACGCTCCAGCGTTTTGGGTGCTACCACTCAATCGCTTTGCGACATATTTACGATCTCCACGTACACGAACACTCATTTCGGGGACGAACTTTCAGTTCACGAAAGAACACGCAGTGCTCGATCTTCTCAGTTCATGTGCAGGCCACCGTTGACGTGCAGGGTTTCACCGGTGATGTAACCGGCC
The DNA here is from genome assembly GCA_027293665.1 of Gammaproteobacteria bacterium. Lineage (GTDB taxonomy): Bacteria > Pseudomonadota > Gammaproteobacteria > Pseudomonadales > Azotimanducaceae > SZUA-309. Next base: position 331 of record JAPUFN010000292.1, read on the forward strand.
CCAGAGCCAGCAAGAAAGGCCACGGCCGCCGCGATGTCGGTGGTGGCACCCATAGCGCCCAGCGGGACGCGCGCGAGCATGAGCTCTACCTGCTCGGGCGTGAGATCGGCAGTCATATCGCTTTCGATAAAACCGGGTGCCACGGCATTCACGGTAATGCCGCGCGATGCCACCTCGTGCGCCAGCGCACGGGTAAATCCTTCAATTCCCGCTTTCGTTGCCACATAGTTGCTCTGTCCGGCATTTCCCATCCGAGCAACCACCGAACTCAGATTGATGATCCTGCCCCAGCGGGCTTTCATCATTGCCCGCAATGCAGGCTTCACGACACGGTAGAGTCCGCCGAGATTGGTTTCCAGTACCTCCTGCCATTCTGCCGTCTTCATCCGCAACAGCAGGTTGTCGCGTGTGATACCGGCATTGTTGACGACCACAAGCGGCTGCAGGCTGCGTTCGCTCAGCTCGCTGTACGCAGAGCTCACCGATTCGTCGTCATCCACGCGCATGACCAGGCCCAGCCCGTTGGCGCCAAGCGCATTGGTAATAGCTTGTGCACCATCTTCGGAAGTCGCCGTGCCAATCACAAAATAGTCGTCCGACAGGCGCTGCGCGATCGCTTTGCCAATGCCGCGGGAAGCCCCGGTGACCAGCGCTGCGATCGGCTCCGCCGATGTTTCAGTCACTGTCTCTTACTCCAGCAGAGCTGCATCACAAGCCAGCCAGTGCTTCGGCAAATGCGCCGGGTGATTCGATATTTACGACACTCATGCTCTTGTCGATGCGTCTCGTTAACCCTGTGAGCACTTTACCGGGGCCGCATTCGATAAACTGAGAGACACCTTTACTGACCATTTCCTGTACACAACTCGTCCAGAGCACGGGCTGCGCAAGCTGACCCAGCAACTTGTCGCGCAACTCGCCAAGGTCGTTGGCGATGGCCGCATCGACATTGTGGACGACAGGTACGCGCGGCATGACCAGCTCAACGGCGTCGAGAAATTCGCTAAAAGCCTCTTTGGCGGGTTCCATGAGAGCACAGTGAAAAGGTCCGCTGACACGCAACATGACCGCTCGCCTGGCCCCGGCGTCCTGGCAACCGGCAACAGCCCGCTCAACGGCCGCCGCGGTGCCTGCAACCACCACCTGGCCGGGCGCGTTGTAGTTCGCAGGGCTCACCACACCATCGACCGCCGCGCAGCACGCGACAACCTGGGCGTCTTCCAGCCCCATGATCGCCGCCATTGCACCTTCGCCCTGCGGCACGGCTTTCTGCATCAGCTTGCCCCGCTCGTGCACCAGGCGCACACCATCGGTAAAAGACATCGCCTGTGCACAGACCAGAGCCGAGTATTCGCCGAGACTGTGACCCGCCAGTATCGCCGGTTGTGAGCCCTGCTCGTCCTGCCACACCCGCCACAGCGCAACGCTTGCGCTCAGCAGCACGGGTTGTGTGATCTCAGTGGAATTCAGGCGCTCTTCGGGACCTTCGCGGACAAGTTGCCACAGGGGCAACGAGAGACAGTCTCCGGCTTCTTCAAACGTTTCGGCAATACGGGGATAGCGCTCGGCAATTTCTGTGAGCATGCCGATAGCCTGCGAACCCTGGCCGGGAAAGATAAATCCGAGACTCACTGCTGCTCCGGTAACCCGTTGCCAGCTCAACTCTCCTGGTTCGTGACTTTCTTGCCGCGATAAAAACCGTCTGCAGTGACATGGTGGCGCCGATGGGTTTCACCCGTCATCGGGTCAAAAGAGAGCGTAGGGCCGGCCAACGCATCGTGCGAGCGTCTCTGGCCTCTGCGAGAGCGGGTTACTTTGCTTTTTTGGACTGCCATGCGGCCTCCATTATCGATAAATTTTTGCTGTTGGAGCAACCGGGTCTAATCCGTATCACCCACATTATGCTGCTGCTGCTTCGGTACGTGCTGCTCATGCGCGGAATCCATCAGCTCCGCGAGGTCTGCAAACGGCTTCGCTGTCTCCGCGGTTATCACCCGGCCAGCTTCCAGCGACACGGGATAATCGAGCTGTGGTGCCCTGGGACACGGCAGCTCCATACACAGTGCGTCCGGCAATTTGAGCAGCAACTCGTCTTCTACGATCTCCGCGACGGTCAGTTGTGTCGCCGAAGACGTCACCAGCAGATCGCCTGCTGCAACGGCAACGCGTGCCTGATTTGCGACACGGGCCCGATCTTCGCCGACAACGACGCACAAATCGAATTCGGCGTGCAACGGGTAACTCAATTTCTCCGCACAGCGCTGGCACTGCAAGTCCACCCTGGTGTCGGCCTGGCCGGTAATCCGCACCTCAGAGAAGTCATCGAATCGAAATTCTAGCGATACTGTGACAGCAGCATCCTGCCCAACAATCTGGGCGAGACGCTGCAGGGTGCTTACTCGGATTTGCCGCTCAACCCGCGCACCTTGTTTCGCCAGATCCCTGTAGGAAAGGGCCTCATCGTCGCGGGTATTCATAGCGGGCGCAATCATAGGTACCCTATGGG
>JAPUFN010000293.1 GCA_027293665.1 Gammaproteobacteria bacterium
CAGCTCATAATACTGCCCCTTAAACGTTACCGTTTCGTCGCGCCACAAACGGGTCAGTATTTCCAGGCCTTCTTCAGCTCGCTTGCCACGGCCGCGTGTCGGGGTGCCGGTCGCGCTGTAATCGCGCGAGCGGGCGCTGCCTACACCGAATGCGGGTAACAGCCGGCCATTGCTGAGAACGTCGATCGTGGCACAGGCTTTCGCGGTGATCACGGGGTCGCGCAGGCCGAGGCTCGCCACGTTCATGCCGAACTTCAGATTGCGCGTGCGCCCGGCAAGTGCCGCCATCACCGACATACACTCCAGATTGGCATCGGCGCCGATGAGCCGGTCACTCTGCCAGATCGAGTCCACGCCGCTTGCATCGCACAAGTCCACCCATTCCCAGAAACCGGCCGCATCTGCGAACGGGAAATTGGCGATGCCGAGACCAGCGCTTATGCTCATGAGAGATTTCCGACAGTATCTGGCCGCCGATTATACCCTCTGCTTGCAATATCGAACTGATCGCGCAGTCGATCACCTAGCATGTTGCAGGACCACACAGTCAGACCCATGGCGAGCGCGGGGAACAGCAGCGTCCAGGGTGCTGATTCCATGCTCTGCGTGCCGTCGGCGATCAGCACTCCCCAGCTCGTGTCCGGCTCCTGAATGCCCAGCCCCAGAAAGCTGATAAAACTCTCCGCAAGTATCACGCCGGGAATCGTCAGAGTGGCGTAGACGAGGGCGGGTCCGGCAACGTTGGGGATGATGTATTTGAAGATGATGCGTGTTTGCGATGCGCCCATGCTGCGGGCGGCACTGATGTAGGTCTGCTCGCGTGCGCGCAGGGTCTGGCCTCTGACGATCCGGGCGATATCCAGCCAGAAAACCGCGCCCAGCGCGAGAAACAGGAGTGCTGGATTGCGCCCGAAGACGACGACGAGCAGGATCACGATCAGGATGAACGGCAGCGCGTACAGCGTGTCGACGATGCGCATTAGAATCTGATCGAGGCGACCACCGACGTACCCGGACAATGCACCGAACGGGACCCCGATGAGCACGCTGACGAACGTCGCGATGAGGGCGACCCCCAGTGAGATCCTGGCGCCCAGCATGATCCGCAGAAGCATGTCGCGGCCGATGAGATCGGTGCCAAGCCAGTGCGCAGCACTCGGTGCTGCCTCGAGTGCGTCCCAATCCATCGCATCAGCTTCCCATGGACTCAGCAGGGGGCCGAAAAGGGCGGCGCTGGTGATCACCAGCAGCCAGCCAGAGCAGATGCGGGCGATGGTGGAACCCACTGCGGCCTGCAGAAATGCGCTGAGCATCAGCGCAGCTCGATCCGCGGATCCAGGCGTTTGTAGCTGAGATCCACGAACAGATTAAACAGTAGAATGAATGCAGCGTAGACCACGACCACGCCCATAACGAGCGTGTAGTCCCGGTTGAGAGCAGCCTGGACAAAGTAGCGCCCGATCCCAGGCAGGTCGAATACCTGTTCGATGACCACGGACCCGGTCAGCAGTGCAGCGGCAGCCGGACCCAGATAAGTGAGCACGGGCAACAGAGCGATCGGCAGAATATGGCGCAAGACAATGCGACTGCGCGGCAGGCCCTTCGCAATTGCGGTCATGACATGGGGCTCGAGCCGGGTTTCCGCCACGCTGCCACGGGTCAGGCGTGCGATGGCTGCGGTAAACGGTAATGCAAGAGCGATTGACGGCAACACATAGTGTGCGGGGCTGCCGACTCCACCTGCCGGCAGCCAGCCGAGCCAGACGCCAAACAGCAGAAGCAGCACGGGCGCCAGAACGATCGAAGGCACGGCGAGTCCCAGATTTGCCGAACCCATGACCACCGTATCGATTCTGGAGCCCGTGTCCAGGCCGGCACGCACTCCGAGCGCTATTCCGCTGCTCAGCGCAATGATCAATGCCAGACCTCCTACTGTGAGGCTGACTGGTAATCCCGCTCTGACAAGTTCGTTAACGCTAAAATCTTTTTGTTTAAAAGACGGGCCAAGATCTCCGTGGCTTATCATGACAAGGTAGTCGACATACTGTTCGACGATGGGTTTATCCAGGTTGTAAGCAGCCAACAGATTGGCTTCCACATCAGGCGGCAGGCGTCGATCGCCGTCAAAAGGACCACCGGGTGCAAGACGCATGAGAAAGAACACCAGCGTTACGATGACCCAGAAGGTGAACAGCGTAAAAAATATTCGCGTGGTCAGGTAGCGAGCCAAAATTTACTGCCAGGATAGAAATCGCGCGGGATGAATGTCGCGGGCATTCTCGTGCCAACCACTGATGGCGGGGCTGACGAGGCGCCGGATACCAACCGAGTAGAGTGGTACGACCGGATACGTGGCCATTACCAGTTCTTCGGCTTGCCGCAGCACGTGATTTCTCTGCGTCACATCACCGTGCGTGCGCGCGTGCGCCATCAACTCGTCAAACTCGTCGTTTCGATAACGGCCGTAGTTGACGTCGCCGGTGTCAGAGACGAGCAGACCCAGATAGTGTTCTGCGTTGTTTTCGCCAAACCAGCCAGCCTGGGCTACCTGAAAATCACCCTGCCGCAGATCGCTGAAGTGAACCTTGAGCTCTGAGTGGTGCAGTTGCGTCTCCACACCGATACGTTTCCAGAACGCGGCAATTGCCAGATTGCTGCGTTTGGCATCCGCGCCGCTGACATAACGCAAGGTCAAACGCAGCGGATTGCCGGCATCGTAGCCCGCAGCAGCGAGTAGTGCGCGGGCTTGTTGTTGCCGCTCCTGCGTTAACGCTACTTTGTTCAATTTATTTTCCACGACATAGTGCTGCAAAGGAGCTGAGTCGTAGTTGGCAACCAATGCCGGGACGAAACTTTTGCTTGCATAGTTGCCTGCGCGTTGCACTTTGTCGGTAAGAACTTCGGCGTCCACTGCCAGCGCCAAAGCTTTGCGCGTGCGAGCATCATCAAATGGCGGTTGTGTCGTGTTGAAGACGAGGTACACGATGGACAGCAGGGGCGACAGGCGCAGATGCGCCGCCAGGTGGTCCCTGACCGATTCGAGTTCACCTGCGGGAAACGTGCTGATCGCGTGCATTTCGCCGGTGCGATAACGGTTATAGGCGTTCTGCTCGTTTGCCAGCGGATGATAAAAAACCTGCTTGATCAACGGCGCTGTGAAGAAGTGGGGATTGGCGACGAGTTCCACCTGAGCTTGCGGCCGCCAGTCGGCGAGAACGTATGCGCCATTGGATACCCAGTGTTCGGGCTTAACCCAATCGTCGCCAACCGCGGCAATGACATGTCGAGGTACCGGGTAACCTGTCGGGTAAAGCAGGCGTTCGGCCAGATGTGGATATGGAGCTTCGAGTTCCAGCAGCAACGTGGCCAGCCCTTGTGCCTTCACACCGAGCTGGTCCAGCGGCAGACGGCCGGCGTTGACAGCTTCAGCGTTGCGGATCGGGTAGAGGAAATACGCAAGGCTCGCCGCGGTCGCCGGATCCAGCAGACGCCGAAACGAGTAGACGAAGTCATCCGCAGTCAACGGCTTGCCGTCCGACCACTTCAATCCCTGGCGCAGCTTGAATGTCCAGAGCAATCCATCTTCGCTGGTCGACCAGGACAGCGCTGCTCCAGGAACAATTTCACCGCGCGCATTGAACGTCGTAAGACCGAGGAACAGATCGGTGAGGATCGTTTCTTCCAGTCGAAGGTTGTAGCGATGCGGGTCTAGCGTCTGGGGCTCGCCGGTATTTCCCAGGTGCAGGGCCTGGGCACTGGCGATGCCGGCGTTGCCAGCGCCCAGGCAGACGAGGCAGACAAACCAACACTTGAATCGAACAGGCATGGCGCCACCTTACTCAATGGTACTGGTCTGCTACAAGCGAACGGGCGCACAACGGTTTGTAACATGCTGCCAGGTGTTCGCCGAAGCTGTTGAAGCGTCCCTGTAAGCCGCCCACAATGCCTCGCATGAAGGACCAAGCGGTGGCTGAAGGCTGTCAACTGATTGCAGACATTGGTGCGACACACTCGCGGCTTGCGATTGTGGATAATGCTGGTTGGCGCAGCGAAACATTTCCCACGACCGAGTATACGAGTGCCGCGGATCTGCTCGAGGTGGCTGCTGTGCGATTGGGCTACACACAGTTGGCTGGCTGCTGTCTGGCTGTCGCGGGGCCGGTGTTGGCGGGAAGAGCAACAATCACCAACGGTCACCTCGAATTTGTCGAAGCAGAATTGGCGGCATTGCTCGGCTGTCCGGTAAAAGTCGTCAATGATTTTTATGCGGTCGCTTGCGGAATTCCTGCGTTCACCGAACTGTTGCAGTTGGGCGGAGGCGCTGAGAGCGGAGGCGCGAGCGGAAGTGCTAAGAGCGGCGCCGGGCAGGTGAAAGTCGTGCTGGGGCCCGGCAGCGGACTGGGTATGGGCATTCTCATACCCGATCAGGGTGGTTGGCAGGTTCTGCCATCGGAAGGCGGACATGCGGATCTTGCGCCGGGTAATCCGCTCGAGCAGGAAATATTATCTCTGCTGCAGGCGAAGCACGGCAGCGTCTGCTGGGAGACTGTCTTATCGGGCCCTGGGCTGGTGAACCTCTATGAAGTTGTCTGTCAACTGTGGGGCAGCGAGCCGCAGGCTGCGACGCCTGAGTGGATCAGTGCGCAAGGGGTAGCCGCCATTGAGCCGATCTGTCATCAGACGCTGGACCTGTTCTTCGGTCTGCTTGGCGCCGCGGCCGGCAACCTGGCCCTCACCGTTTGCGCTTATGGCGGAGTCTACATTGGCGGCGGCATCGTTCCGGCTTTGCAGGATTTTGCGGCCACAAGCGCACTGCGCAGGCGCTTCGAGGAACGCTGTGGCCTTGCGGGTTTTACCAAGGATATTCCTTTATACCTGATTCTCGATGAGCACCCGGGTCTGATTGGTGCGTTGGCTTGTTTGCGAAGTGATATGAGAGTTGATATTAAAAGTGATCCGGGAAGTGAGGTGGAAAAAGAACTGCAGGAGCAATCTCGTGGCGCATGAAATCGAGTATCTGATTCACGGAAATTCGATGCAGTATGTCGAGATCGAGTTGGATGAAGAGGAAACTGTGATCGCCGAGGCGGGAATGATGATGTACATGACTGCAGGGATC
>JAPUFN010000294.1 GCA_027293665.1 Gammaproteobacteria bacterium
GTCTGCTCACGCTGCCAACCGGTGCGGAGTATGCCGGTCCTCTTCTCCGCAAAAACGGCAGCGAAGTGCAACCGCCCCTGCTCGAGTGGCTCGAAGAAAACGCAGCTGCAAACGATCCCTACGCACAGCTGTTCCTCGCGAAGGCCTACGCCGATTACAAACGCCCGCTGCCGGATCCGGCCAAAGCACTGCGCTGGTTCAGCGCAGCAGCAGATGCGGGAATTGCTGAAGCACAGTATCGACTGGCAACGTTGATCATCAGCGACAACACACCTCGCGCCATCGAATTCCTGGCGGTCGCCGCGGCGGCCAACCACCCTGATGCCAACGCGCTCCTTGGTCAGTACTACCTGACCGGTCGGTGGGTGCCAGCCAACTCGCAGATGGCCATGCGCTACCTCGAAACTGCCAGCAATGGCGGCAACATGGCGGCGCGAAACAACTTAGCCTGGATACTCGCGACGGATCCTGATCCCGCCAATCGCGATGGTGCGAAAGCACTGGCAGTCATAAAACCCATCGCCCTGCTGTACCGTGACTGGCAGCACCTGGACACGCTGGCTGCCGCTTACGCCGAGCACGGCGAGTTCGATGCCGCAAGCGAGGCACAACGCTCGGCGGTGGCAGCCATCGCCACGGACTACGCGCCGGAAGCCACCACTCAGGACACAGCGGAGTTGCTCCAGGAGATGCGCAGCAGGCTTATCCTCTATGAAAATGGTCAACCCTATCGGGAGGATGCCGCGCGCAGCGCCAGAGGAGGACAAACTCCATGAACGAGGTTAACTGGCCGTTTACAGGCCGTGGAACGCTGCGCATCAATCGCGCCGAAGGTGTGTATCTCTACAGCGACAGCGGCCAGGCAATACTCGACGCAGCCGGTGGCGCGATCGTTGCCAACATCGGTCATGGTCGTGAGCGGGTCGTCGCCAGGGTCGCCGCAGCCACCCGCGACTACACCTACGTGGTACCACCGTGGGTAACCCCCTCGCGTGCAGCGCTGGTGGATGCGTTAGAGGCCCACTGGCTGCCACCGGAGTTGACCAGAATTCACGTGACCTCCGGTGGCTCCGAAGCCGTTGAATCCGGCGTGAAGCTCGCTCTGCAATATCATGCTGCCCTGGGTGCGGGCGAACGCTGCCTGATCATTGCCCGGGAGCCTTCCTATCACGGCACGACACTGGCCACCGCAGCCCTCAGCGGTCACCCGGCGCGTAAGCGTGGGCTCGAAGGTGCTCTGCAACGCTACCCGGTAACCGCCGCGCCCTATCCGCTGCGCTGCCCACTCGGCCGGGATCATCCGGACATGGGTGCTTATTACGCAGACGCACTGCGCACAACCCTGGAAACTGCCGGACCAGAAAACGTGGCAGCCCTGCTTGCCGAACCGATTACCGGATCAAGCGGCGGTGCCATTGTGCCGCCTGATGATTACTGGCCAAGGGTACGGGCAATCTGTGACGACTACGGCATCCTGCTGATCCTCGATGAGGTGATGACCGGTTTCGGCCGGACGGGTCGCAACTTCGGCTACCAGCACTGGGACATCACGCCGGACATCCTGGTAGCGGGCAAGGGCCTCGCTGGTGGCTACGCGCCGCTTGGCGGCGTGTTCGCGACCGACGCCGTCGCCAGCACCATCGAAGATGCCGGTCTCAACGTGATGTTCCATACCTTTGGCGCTCATCCTGCCGCGTGTGCGGCCGCAGCCGAAGTGCTGACGATCTTGCAGGAAGAGAACCTGGTCGAGCGCGCGAGGATCATGGGCGACGAGTTACAACAGCGGCTGCTCGACGCCTTCCGCGATCATCCACACGTCGCGGATGTTCGAGGACGCGGCCTCCTTCAGGCTATCGAGATCGTCCGCGATCGCGATTCGCTCGAGCCCTATGAGGAGTCCGCCAACATAACCAGCCGCGTTGTCGGCGCTGGTTTGAAAAAGGGAGTGTTTTTCTACGGCGGCGGTACGGGCAGCGTGCGCGACATCGTCTGCATGGGGCCACCCTTCATCATCGAGTCGGCGCACATCGACACGATGGTCGGCGTATTGCGGGAAGCCGTGGATCAAGTCTGTCAGTGAACCCACTGCCGGGTATAGCGACGAGCTCAACCGTAGTGCTTCTCAGCAAAACGGATGATGCGCCGCAAACCCTCCTCGAGCTGTTTCGGGCTGCGCGCGAAGCAGACGCGGAAGTGGGCGTCGTTACCTGGACCAAAGGTGTAACCGGGCGCGAGTCCTACGTCCTCTTCGGCCAGCACGCCCTCGACGAATGCCAGCCCGTCGTCACAACCCTTGACGCTCGGAAACGCATAGAAGGCACCTTGCGGCGATTGGTAGTTGAAAAGCGGATGCTCGCCAAAGGCCTGATCGACCAGTTCACGGCCGCGCTTGTACTGCGTCTGCAGTTGCCGCACGAAGCCCTCACCCTGCTCGAGTGCTGCAACAGCGCCGAGTTGTGCAAACACGTTGGTCGTTGTGTTGAAACACTCAGAAAGAGCTGTCCATTGAAGTTCGTGTCGCTTTGGCGTAACAACCCAGCCAACACGCCAGCCGGTCATGGCCCAGGCTTTGGAGAAGCCGTTGACGACCACAAGTGGATCGTCCTCCTCGGCAATTTCCAGAAACGACGGTGCATGGGGACCATCGAATACCGTACGGTGGTACACCTCATCAGCGATTATCAGGATCCGCTGATCACGACAGAATGTCAGCAATTCCTGTTGCTCCTGCCGGCTCATCACCCAGCCCGTTGGATTACAGGGCGAATTTACAAAAATCGCCTTGGTACTGGGCCGCACCTGTTCGAGGATCTCCGCTACGCTCAACCGCCAGCCATTCTCCGTGAGATGCTGGCTGGCATATGAAACATCAGCCCCGGTGACGCGGAATACCGCGTCGATGTTCGGCCAGACCGGACCAACGATGAGACCATGATCGCCCGTCGTCATCACCATCTGTGCCGCAATGGTGACACCCAGCATGGCGGCTCCGGGAACGGTGATCCGGCGCTCGTCCAATTCGATGCCATACAGCTCATCGAGGTAGCTCTTCAACGCGTCGCGAAGTTCCGGCCGGCCACGGGTATGGGTGTAGAAGGTCTCGCCATTGTCGAGTGCGCTTTTTGCAGCGTCGCGTATGAACGTCGGCGTGGGAATGTCCCCCTCACCGAACCACAGCGGTATGACGGCAGGGTCGTGCAGGCGTTTGAATGCAACTTTAGTAATCCCATTCTGCTGCAACGCTTCAATTTCATCTCTGAACGGCTTCATGAACGACTTGTCCGATTCCTGGGGTAAAAATGCCGGCTACCTTAATGAGAACAGCGGCGGTTTGACAAGCTCGCAATTGCAACACTCAATCGACGTACTCAATCAACGAAGAAGGCCCGCAAAGCGTGATGCTGCGCCGCAAAACTCAAAAGATTCGTACCGCAAAGTAACATAACCCGCTAAAGTACTGTCCAGATTGATGAGGAGGTACACCATGGGTCGACGGCTCGGCAGACCAACACGAAGTTCCGGCCTTCTTGTTACCACTAGCCTTTTTGCTTCCACGACGTTGTCCCTGGGATTGTTTTTCGGCACAACCGCGTTTGCCGAACGAGTGGACAATTTCGTGTTACTCGATCAGACCGGTAAAGCACATGAACTTTACTATCAGTCTGATGCGAGCGCGGTCGTCATTATGGCGCAGGGCAACGGTTGCGAAATCGTTAGAAATTCCATAGCCGAATACCAGGCTCTGAGCGAACAATACGCGCAGCGCAACGTCCGTTTTCTGATGCTCAACTCCAATTTGCAGGACAACCGCGCAAACATCACTAAAGAGGCAGAAGAGTGGGGTATTACCCTGCCGATCCTCGACGACGACACCCAGATCATTGGTGAATCACTCGACCTGGTCCGTTCCGGTGAAGTGCTCGTTTTGAATCCAGAAAACTGGGACCTCGTCTACCGCGGTCCTCTCAACAATCGTCTCACTTCCGAAATTCCGCAAAGCAAGGCAACGGAACACTACGTGATCGATGCGTTGGAAAACTTGTTAATGACCGACCCGGAGCAGGATTCGTCCAGCGTCGCGCATGAAAATATCGTGCAGATAGAACCTGTTGGCTGCCCGATCGACTTCCCTGAACGAAACGCACAGCACGCGAGTATCAGCTACTCGGAAACGATCGCCCCGATATTGCAGAAGAACTGCACGCACTGTCACGTCGAAGGCGGCATCGGGCCCTGGGCAATGACCAGCTACAACATGATCCATGGCTTCGCTCCCATGATCCGTGAGGTGGTACGCACCAAGCGCATGCCACCCTGGCATGCCGATCCACATATCGGCACATGGCAGGGCGACCGCCGGTTGTCGATCGAAGATACGCAGACCCTCGTGCACTGGATAGAGGCCGGTGCGCCACGCGGCGCCGGCAGCGACCCGCTGGAATCCCTGGCACCGTTGAGCAACGAATGGCCGCTGGGTGAACCGGACCTGATCGTCGAGATCCCAGGCTACGAAGTTCCCGCGAGCGGTACGGTCGACTACCAGTTCCCTTACGTTGAAAACGAACTGGACCACGGCGTCTGGATTACAG
>JAPUFN010000295.1 GCA_027293665.1 Gammaproteobacteria bacterium
GAAAAACGCGACAACACCAATGAATTACAAGCACCCACACGAATGGCTTGTTCAGTATTTTCAATGTTAAAGAGCGGCCTTCAGGGCAATGGCCCCGAGGCGAGGGCTGCGTATTATACGCAGGCGCTTTAACCTGGCAAGACGCTGGAAGCAAAAAAGTGGAAATATTTCCGGCCCTGAAATCAGCCCTGGTCCGGCACCAGCAGATGCCAGTTTTTCTTACCTCGACGCACGATGTAAAAGCGCCCGAACAGGGCATCTGTAAAGTCGAGCTGGCGCTCGGGATCGGTCTGCAGCGTGCCGTTGATCCGCACACCGCCATCGGCAACGAGCTTGCGCGCCGCGCTGCGCGACGTCGCCAGGCCGCACTCTGCAAGAGCTGCCAGTAAACCGGCGTCGGCCGCTGTCAGGCCGGTGCAGGCCATGCCGTCGAGCCGCAATTGCTCAAAATCGGCCTCGGTGAGCGCATCGAGCTTACCGGCGAAGAGGGCAGTAGTGATACGTTGTGCCGATGCCAGCGCCGCGCCACCGTGAACGAGCGCGGTAACCTCCGCAGCCAGCGACTTCTGCGCGGCACGTTCAGCCGGCGCATTCCCGAGTGCCGCTGCGAGCTCCGCGATCTGTTCGTGGGTCAGAAACGTGAAGATATTGAGGAAATGGACGACGTCTGAATCGGCCGTGTTGAGCCAGAATTGATAGAAGCTGTAGGGGGATGTCTTTGCCGGGTCCAGCCAGACCGCACCCGCAGCGGATTTGCCAAACTTATTGCCATCGGCTTTGGTAACGAGAGGCAGCGTCAGGGCAAAGGCTTCCCTGGAGAGAGTGCGCCGGACGAGGTCCATCCCAGACACAATGTTGCCCCATTGATCGCTGCCACCAATCTGCAGTGAACAGTCGTAACGCTCGGCCAGTTCCACATAGTCCATGGATTGGAGCAGTACATAGCTGAATTCGGTGTACGAGATGCCCTCTTCGTCCCGCTCGAGGCGTGAACGGACCGAATCGCGCTGCATCATGGCATTAACGGAAAAATACTTGCCTATGTCGCGAAGAAAGCTGATCACATCCAGATCGGCCGTCCAGTCGAGGTTGTTCACCACGACGGCTGCATTGTCGCCGGCAAAATCCAGTAAGTGCGAAACCTGGCTGCGAATCCGCTCGAGCCAGCCCGCCACGACTTCGCTGTGGTTCAATGAGCGCTCGTCAGGCCGGCCCGAAGGATCACCAATCAGCCCGGTTGCCCCGCCCAGCAGCAGGATTGGCCGGTGGCCGAAGAGCTGGAACCGGCGCAGAGTGAGGAGCGGGACCAGGTTGCCGATGTGCAGGCTGTCCGCCGTGGGGTCGAAGCCACAATAGAGGGTACGGGAACCGCTCGCCAGATGATCGTTCAGTGCTGCCTCATCCGAGACCTGGGCCAGCAGGCCCCGGCGCCTGAGCTCATCGATTAACGTGCCACTCATGGCCCTAGTACTTCCAAAGTCCATCCAAAGCTTCGAAAAGACGCGCAACCTTACCAAACCCGCCTCGACAAACAAGCCAAACGCATATCGGCGACCGCAACACCACCAGTTGTTCGCCAGATCATAGACCGGGCGGGAACCGTGTCTCAGCAGCGTCCGCTCAGGCTTTCCAAAGTGAGCCAAATCCATATACTGGCCTGAGCGAACGTGCGAGAAACCTAGAAAACCAGTGTAACTCCCCGTTTTAAGGACACTTTCAAGCGTACTTTTAAAGAGCCCCTTTTCAGCCGATTGAGTACGAGATCCGGTTTAATAACGAGAAGCCGTTTTAAGAAGGACATTAAGACCCGTCGTGAGATATCCGAAGCCGCATTTCTTTCTCGTCGGTGTGTTGAGCCTGGGCCTGACCACTTTTGTCATCGCCCAGTTCAACAACGACGCTGAAGACGACCGCTTCACTACCGAATCGGTCCTGTTGTCGATCCCCGATGTCAGCACAAACCGACTTGCCGGTGTCGCTGAAGACAACCTACCTGCCGATACGCCGACGAGTTCAGCCACGGCGCGGGAAACCTTCATCGAAAAATCCGCTCAAGTTGCACCCGGTGACAGCATGGCGCGTATTTTCAAAAAGCTGGGCATACCGGGCCGGGAGCTCGCCCTGCTGCTCGAAAGCAAACCCCTCGGGCCACGCCTGAAGAACATTTTTCCGGGCCACGACCTGAGGTTTACGCTCAACGCCGACAACGAATTGCTTAAACTCGCGTACTCGCCCGGTCCGCTGGAAACGCTTGAGTTCGAACGTGTCGGCGATCGGTTCATCGGCCACGACGTGCAGCGGGCACCCGAACGGCTGACTGCTTACAAACATGCGAAAATCGACCACAGCCTTTTCATCGCCAGTCAGCGCGCCGGTCTCGATGACGCACTCACGATGCGGATTGCCCAGATTTTTCAATGGGACATCGACTTCGTGCTCGATATTCGCAAGGGCGACGAGTTCTACGTGCTCTTCGAAGAACTCTATCTCGAGGATAAATTTATCGGCTTCGGCGACGTGCTGGCCGCCGAATTCGTTAATCAGGGCGATAGCTATCAGGCACTCCAGTACGAAGATCCTCACGGCCAGAAAGGCTATTTCAATCCTCGCGGCGAAAACATGAAGAAAGCTTTCCTGCGTGCACCGGTTGAATTTTCCCGCATCAGCTCCAACTTCAACCTGCGCCGCAAGCACCCGCTGCACAAGCGAACGATGCCCCATCGCGGCATTGACTACGCCGCCCCACGCGGAACTCCCATTCTGGCTGCCGGAGACGGCAAAGTGGTCACCGCATCGAAAAGCAGCTCGAACGGCAACTACGTCGTCCTGCAACATGGCGAGCAGTTCGTCACGAAGTATCTGCACCTGTCGAAGTTTGCCCGAGGCGTGCGCGCTGGCAGAAGAATCGTCCAGGGAGACACCATCGGCTATGTCGGCTCCACAGGGTGGGCAACGGGACCACACCTGCATTACGAGTTTCTGGTCAACGGCTCCCACATGAATCCCCGGACCGTGAAACTACCGGATGCGACACCCGTCCCAGCACAGGAACTCGAGGCCTTCAATACCCAGGCACGACCCCTGATCTCACTTCTAAACAACTACAAGCAACAGATCCATCTAGCGCTTGTCCGGTGACCAAGCACCAAGCTGAGCGCCAGCTCTACGTCGGAGCCATTACGGGCACGAGCGTGGATGGGCTTGATATTGCGCTCGTGGATGTGAGCGACACGATCGCCATCATCGCAGGGGAGACCCTGGCATTTCCCGCCAACCTGCGCCATGAACTGCTCGCACTGGGCCAGCCCGGCAGTGACGATCTTGACCAGTTGGGTGAGGTCGATCGCGCGTTGGGCCACTTCATCGGCCAGGGGATACTCAGCTTCCTCAAGTCGCACAAATTCGCCCCGACGGACATCACTGCCATCGGCAGTCACGGCCAGACAGTCCGCCATCGGCCGGACGCCACGCAGCCATTCACCTGGCAGATTGGCGATCCCAACATGATTGCCGAAGTGACACGTGTCACCACGGTCGCCGACTTTCGTCGGCGCGATATGAGCGCAGGTGGCCAGGGAGCACCGCTCGTTCCGAAGTTTCATGAAGCACTCTTCCGACTTGCCGACGAGGACAGAGCGATATTGAATATTGGCGGAATCAGCAATCTCACCATGCTAACAGCAGACCCGGCCATCGATATCACCGGCTTCGACACGGGCCCAGGCAACGCGTTGATGGACGTCTGGTGTGAGGCACACACCGGCAATCCTTACGATGTCGACGGAGCAATGGCCGCAAAAGGCAGCGTTGACGATGCTCTTCTGCAGCAACTGCTCAACGATCCCTATCTAAGCAGAAAGCCGCCGAAGAGTACCGGTCGAGAGTACTACAACCTCGACTGGCTGAAATCACAACTGTCGCGCACGGCAAAGGCACACGACGTCCAGCGCACTCTCCTCGAATTCACGGCTGCCTCCATTGAAGGTGCGCTGGCCACCTGGGCCGCCAGCGCGCAGAGATTGATCGTCTGTGGCGGGGGTCGGGCCAATCCTTTGCTCCTCAACCGGCTCCGCACATTGCTGACGATCCCCGTGGACACCGCCGAGGATCACGACTACGACGGCGATATGATCGAAGCGGCGGCTTTCGGCTGGCTTGCGCACCTGCGACTGGCAGGACTGCCCGGGAGCGCCGGTTCCGTTACTGGCGCTGGCGGTAATCGGATTCTCGGGGCGATCTATTCTGCCTGAGACTCGTGACCGGTCGATCTGCTCGCAGGTTCAGATAGCGAAGGAATTGCCGCAGCCACAGGTGGATGCGGCATTGGGATTATTGACGACGAACTGCGAACCCTGGAGATTTTCCCGGTAGTCGACTTCCGCGCCGAGCAGATACTGATAGCTCAGAGAATCCACCAGCAGCGTGATGCCGGCTCGTTCCACCACAGCATCGTCATCGGCGACTTCCTCATCAAACGTGAAGCCATAAGAAAATCCGCTGCAACCGCCGCCGGATATGAATACCCGTAGTTTCAGCGCTTCGTTGCCTTCCGCCACCATGAGTTGCCTCACTTTGTTCG
>JAPUFN010000296.1 GCA_027293665.1 Gammaproteobacteria bacterium
CTGCCCTGCGTCATCTTGAATCACGGCCGACCAGTCGATCCGATCCAGCATCTGCCTGATTTCATCTCTCGGCAGGCCCGTGCCGTTGGCGACGAATGAGTAACTCAGATTCTCATCCGGGTAAATGGCATTGAACGCTGCAAACCCCGGGCCGCCGCCACTGGAATCTGATGATCACGAACAAACATGTCAGCGGACGACGCACTCAAGATTCGTGCGCCTTCTAAAACGCCTCCATTCAGCACCATCTGATTAAACCGGCTCATCTCTACCACCGGCCCGTTCAAGCTCGTGGAGCCCGTATATTTCAGATAAAACTCGCTGAACCAGATCAGGTTGTCCTGGATTGCGTACATCGCCCGTTGCGCCTCGGAACCCGCCAGGAACAAAAACGGCGTTATGAAATGAAACACAGGGTGGGAGCCGCGAGCGACTGGCTGCTTCACAAATACGAAATCGGTCGCGAACATTCCCAGGGGGATGAGAATCTCACGCCGCACATAGGTTTCGAAACGTTCTCCGGACGCCGCCTGCACCAGCGCACCGAGCAGGATGTATGAGGTGTTCGTGTACCTGGAATAGCTGCCAGGTTCGTGAGTGAGGAGACTTTTTGTCGCAATCAGATCGCGCGCGTATGCCACCTGATCTATCGCTGGCTCGTCCGGAAAACGCAGCTCTAATAGCCCTTCGGGGATGTTGTCCTGCACGCCGGAGGAATGGTTGAGCAGTTGGAGCACAGTAACATTTCGCGGCTCGCCGTCGTCGCCCACGAAAGCAACGTACGGCAGATAGTCATGCAACCGATCCTCGAGCGAAAGACGCCCTCGATCAACAAGCTGCAGCACGGCTGCGGCGGTCACCAGCTTGGTCACCGACCACCAGCGCACGCTCGTCTGCGGGGTCATCGGTGCGGAGACTGCAAAGTCTGCTGTGCCATAGGCTTCGTTGAACACTACACGACCATCTTTGCGTACCACTACTGAGATGCCGGGCGGATAGCCGGGCTCGACCAGCTTCTGGAAGTACTGATCGGCTTGCGAAAGATTGTCCGCTGCCTCTGGTGGCAGGAGTGGGGCCGGCGACAGCGCCAGGATGAGAATCGCAGGCACTGCGATGACAGCGACAATCACCGAGGCAGCTACGATGGCGATGCGCTTCAGCATAATAAACGCTTCTATTTGAATCGAGTGACACGCGAATGGACAGGATGAACGCTGTGCATTTCGCCGGGTAAGTATAACTACGATGGGTCCGTCAGAGGTGGTGCATGAAGCCGAGGATGTCGCGACGGTCACCCGTCGATTATCTGCTAGCCTTGCCGATGTTGGTCAATGGGGCAAAGCGACATGCATGGTCTACCCCGAATCCCTGATGAGTTGTCGGTGGAGTGGCTCACTGAGGTCCTGCGTGCAAACAACACGCTCACGGTTTCGCGGGTTACAGCATTCGACGTCACGCAAATCGGTGTGTTCTCGAACGTAATATGGCGAATCGGTCTCGAATACGACCGAACCGAACCGTATGCTCCGCTGGTGCTGGTTGCGAAGCAGGGGAAACCTGCTGCACGGATTCCCACCGGTACTGGATTTCAAACGGAAATAAAGTTCTATCGTGAAATCGCACCACAACTCCAGCTGCGGGTGCCGCAGGCCTATTACGGCCACTACGACGAGATCACGGGCACTGCCCTGTTACTGCTCGAGTATGTTGCAGGCAGTGTCCCGGTTAAGTTCACGGAAGGCATCAACGAAACGCATGCAATATGCGTGATTAATGCGCTCGCGAAAATGCATGCGCAATGGTGGCAACAAGTGGACGAACTTCCCGCGCTGCCCCGTCTCGCAGATCCTTTGTTCCGTACCGCGATCGCTTCGGCTTTCGACCGGGGTTGGCAGCGAAGTCGTGATTACTTCGAGGCAACCCACGGTCCTGAATTCCTTGCGATCGGCGATGCTCTTGTCGGTCATGTCGCAGACAGCATCGCAGGACTCGGCGAGCCCGCCACGCTCCTCCACGGCGATGCCCATTTCGAGAACCTGCCACTGCTCGAAGGGAACGGCGAGCAGGAGGTCTTCTTTCACGATTGGGCCGCAACCCACTATGGCCATGCAGCGTTCGATATTGCGGTTTTTTCGGTGCAGAGCTATGCCACGGATTCTCGCAGACGCTGGGAAAAACAGGTCGTGGCGATGCACGCCGATGCGGTTCGCGCAAAGGGCATCGATTGGCAGGATCCCTGGGGGGATTATCGAAGAGGCGTGCTCTACTGGATGATCCGTATGCTTGAAGATGCCGAGTTGCGGCCAGGTGCTGAACCCTGGATCGTCATCGATCGATATGTGGCCGCCGCGGTGGATCTTGAGGTGGCAGAGTTGATCGTCTGACAGATGAAACTGAAAACGGGTGTATCGGGTAGAATGGGCAGCCTGTGCGCCGCTCTACAACGTGACGCACTTGCAACACGAGTCGACCACAGAGGGACGCGTTATGGGTGCACTCTTGAGCGATACAGCCGTTATCGAGCGAGTGCTCGATCACATCGACAACAAAACTACTGATGTGGGAGACGATAGCTGGCG
>JAPUFN010000297.1 GCA_027293665.1 Gammaproteobacteria bacterium
GCTCAGCGGCCTATTCCAATAAAGCCAGGGCATTGATCCTGGCAGATAACACGCTCAGCGGAGGACGCATGGCAGATAAGCCGGGTAGAACGGCCCAACTTTCCATCGACGGCAAAACTATAGAATTACCTGTGTTAAGCGGTGAACTCGGACCCGACGTCATCGACGTTAGCAATCTGACCGCCGAGGGCTATTTCACCTACGATCCCGGATTCGTCTCCACCGCAGCCTGTGACTCGGAAATCACCTACATCGACGGCGATGCCGGCGTGCTGCTGCACCGCGGCTACCCGATCGAGCAGCTCGCAGAGCATTCCGAATACCTGGAGCTTTGCTACCTTCTGCTCAATGGTGAGCTGCCAAGCGCCAAGGAAAAGGAACGTTTCGACAGCACGATCAAACATCACACGATGGTGCATGAGCAATTTGCCAATTTCTTTCGCGGATTCCGCCGTGACGCTCACCCGATGGCGATCATGTGCGGCGTTACCGGCGCCCTGTCGGCCTTCTATCACGACTCTCTGGACATCGACAACCTCGAACACCGAGTAGTCACCGCGCATCGGCTGATCGCAAAGATGCCCACGCTTGCCGCGATGAGTTACAAGTACTCGCAGGGTGAACCTTTTATCTATCCGCGAAACGATCTGAGCTATGCAGAGAATTTTCTGCATATGATGTTCGCGACCCCCTGCGAGGACTACGTGGTCAATCCCGTCATAGCCAAGGCGATGGACCGTATATTCCTGCTGCACGCCGATCACGAGCAAAACGCCTCCACGTCCACCGTTCGCCTGGCCGGATCGACAGGCGCCAACCCGTTTGCCTGCATTGCCGCGGGAATCGCCGCATTGTGGGGGCCTGCACACGGTGGCGCAAACGAGGCTGTGCTCAATATGATCGACGAAATCGGCGATGAGAAAAACATCGACAAATACGTCAAGAAAGCAAAAGACAAGGACGACCCATTCCGGATCATGGGATTCGGCCACCGGGTGTACAAGAACTATGATCCACGCGCGAAGGTCATGCAGAAGACCTGCGCCGAAGTGCTTGCGGAGCTGGGTGTGGAAGACAACCCGACACTGAGGATGGCCCAGCGGCTGGAGAAGATTGCGCTGGAAGATGAGTATTTCATCGAGAAAAAGCTTTATCCGAACGTCGACTTTTACTCCGGCATCATCCTCAAGGCGATCGGCATCCCAACGGAGATGTTCACAGTGATATTCGCAACCGGCCGAACCCCGGGCTGGATCGCCCACTGGAACGAGATGATCAGCGGACCCTACAAAATCGGCCGGCCGCGACAACTCTACAAGGGCGCGGCGCGGCGCGACTACGTGCCACTCGACAAGCGCTGAAGCCGTCAGCACCCGGCCGTCAGGCACAAGCCCGGGGCGAACCGGGCTTTTTTCTGCCTCCCAATCTCCGTTCAGGACAGGACTCCGAACACCATCAGATACGTTAAACTTTTGTCTGGGCGAGCCGTTAAATCTTGCGGGAATTCTATTTTAAATGAGTAATTTCAATGGATTAGGACTACATCTTGGCAATATTTCTATGTTGTCATCCGCCCAGTCCCGCGCCATCAGCCCGGAGAACTTCACCGGTGCGAAGGGCGGCGGTGGTGCGGCAACCGAAGGCACTGGTGCTCAGGCCGCGCGGGATCTGGGTGCAGGCTGGAAGATTTCCCCATCCGTAAAAATCGAACCGGGTGCGACCTTCGAGTTGGCAGATATTGCCGGTAGCGGTGCCATCCAGCAAATCTGGCTCACCCCGACCGGCAACTGGCGCCAGCAAATTCTGCGCGCCTACTGGGATGAACATCAGGCTGCCTCGATTGAGTGTCCGCTGGCAGACTTTTTCGGCATGGGCTGGTGTGAGTACGCGCCGCTGAACTCACAGGCCATCTGTGTCAATCCTGGCAGCGGCTTCAACAGCTACTGGGAAATGCCGTTTCGCAGCCATGCCAGAATGACGCTGCAAAATCTCAGCGCGGAAACAGTGACCCTCTACTACCAGATCAACTATGCACTGACCGATGTGGAGGCAGAGCGGGGTTACTTCCACGCCCACTTCCGCCGCGTCAACCCGCTGGCGTATGGTGACATCCATACACTGCTCGAGACTTCTGGCGAGGGTCACTACGTGGGCACCTACATCGCCTGGGGCTCCAACAACAAAGGCTGGTGGGGCGAAGGCGAGGCCAAGTTCTACATCGATGAAGACGTGGAATTTCCAACGATCTGCGGTACCGGCACAGAAGACTATTTCTGCGGTTCGTACTGCTTTCTGGCCCGGGACAAGAAGCTCGGCTATGAGGTTTTCTCCACGCCCTATGCGGGTCTGCATCAGGTCATTACCCCGACGCCAGGTTTCGCAAGCCAGCAGCGATTTGGCATGTACCGCTGGCACATTCCCGATCCCGTGCGATTCTCGAGTCGCCTCAAAGTCACCATGCAGGCGCTGGGCTGGCGCAGTGGCCGACGTTACCTGCCGCTGCAGGATGACATCGCCTCCGTCGCCTACTGGTATCAGCGCGAACCCACCACCGGGTTACCCGCATTGCCCGACGCGGACGGCCTCGAGGTCATCTGATGGCGGATTTTCGCGACCTGCCCGGCATTGACCGATTGTTGCAATCGCCCGCACTCAAGGCGCTGACAAAGATCCATGGCACGGAACTCGTTAAACGGGAACTGCGCGCTCTGCAGGACGCCTGGCGCTCCAGCGGCAACCTGCCAGACTGGGTGGGTGACGAGCAAGCCTACGCGCAATCGGTCGGTTCGCGCCTCGCCGGTCAGGGCTACCAGCAGGTATTCAATCTCACCGGCACCATCCTTCACACGAACCTTGGCCGCGCTCTACTGAGCGAAACCACGCTCAATGAGATCGTGTCGCTGGTGACGCGCCCGATGAATCTCGAATTCGACCTGACTACGGGCAAACGTGGCGATCGCGACAAGGTAGTCGAAGAACGGCTGAAACTGCTCACGGGTGCCGAAGCGGCCACGGTCGTAAACAATGGTGCTGCCGCTCTCATGCTGGTCCTGAACACCTTGGCTCTGAGCGCTGAGGTCGCTGTCTCGCGGGGTGAACTCATCGAAATCGGTGGCAGTTTCCGGCTCCCGGACATCATGCATCGATCGGGCTGTCAGCTGCGGGAAGTCGGCACTACCAATCGTACTCATCTGCAGGACTATCAGGCCGCAATCGGTGCAATGACCCGTTTGTTATTGAAAGTCCATCCGAGCAATTACCACATCAGTGGTTTTACCAGTGACGTGGGGGTCCGGGAGTTGGCGGAACTGGCGCATGCGAACGACCTGCCGCTGTGCGTAGACCTCGGCAGCGGAACGCTCATCGATCTCACAAAATGGGGTTTGCCCCACGAACCGACCCCGCAGGAAATTCTCGCTCAAGGTGCCGATCTGGTTACGTTCAGCGGTGACAAACTGCTCGGCGCCGTGCAGGCAGGCATCATCGTTGGCAAGACTGAATTCATCGAGCAACTCAAGCACAATCCGATGAAACGTGCTTTGCGTCCCGACAAGCTCACTCTGGCTTACCTCGATCGGACGCTGGCGCACTATGAAAACCCGGATGACCTCGCACAGAAGATCCCGTTGCTGAAGACGCTGACCACACCACTGGCAAAACTCGAAGCGCGCGCAGAAGAAGTCAGAAGTCTTCTGCAGAACGTCTTACCGGGGTTTGCCGTTGAGATCACCGCCGCACGCGCTCAGATCGGCAGCGGTTCACTGCCGGATCAGACGATCGATAGCTGCGCGGTCACATTGAGCCATGAAAATGACGCTGAAGTGCGTAATCTCGCAGAACGCCTGCGCGGATTGCCGATTCCGGTGATCGGGCGCATCCAGCAGGATCGGCTGTGGCTGGACATGCGTGGTGCGGACCTCACCGCCGAACTGACAGCGAATCTCAGCAAACTCGCACAGCCGTGATCATCACCCTGGCCGGCCACGTGGATCACGGTAAAACCAGTCTGGTGCATGCACTGACTGGCGAAGACACCGATCGCCTGGCTGAAGAGAAACGCCGCGGCCTGACAATCGATCTCGGCTTCGCCTACCTCAAAACCGATGAACTGACGCTGGGATTTGTTGACGTGCCAGGACATCACAAGTTCATCCATAACATGGTCGCGGGTGTGGCCGCACTGCAACATGCGCTACTCGTCATCGCCGCGGATGACGGTCCTATGCCGCAGAGCCGTGAACACCTGCAGATACTGGAACTACTTGGAATCCACCACGGTGTCGTCGCATTGACCAAGTGCGACCGAACATCACAAGAACGCCAGGAAGCAGCCACACAGGAAATTCGTCAACTGACTGCGAACACGTTTCTCGCAGATGCACCGATCATCGCAACTTCGACAGCAACGGGGCTTGGCATCGACGATCTCAAGTCGAGCCTCCTCCAGGCGGCGATCGAGCATGCCACGACAAAGGCGACAACGACTACTTCAACGTCCGCCACGGCGTTGTTTCGCCTGGCCATCG
Organism: Gammaproteobacteria bacterium; assembly: GCA_027293665.1. Taxonomy (GTDB): domain Bacteria; phylum Pseudomonadota; class Gammaproteobacteria; order Pseudomonadales; family Azotimanducaceae; genus SZUA-309. The sequence continues at coordinate 4,527 of JAPUFN010000297.1, forward strand.
ATCGGGCTTTTACGATCAAAGGCGCGGGAGTGGTCGTGACCGGAACCGTGCAGGCGGGGACGCTCACGGTGGATGAGTCTCTGCATCTCTTTCCCACCGGCCAGACGGTCCGGGTAAAAGGTGTGCGGGTACAGAACCAGGACTCGACAACAGCTACGCTCGGTGATCGATGCGCACTCAATCTCGCTGGCGCTGCGATCGAGCAACTTGCGCGCGGCCAATGGTTGACCACCTCCAGCGATCCGGGAAGCAATCAATTTTCGCTGCAACTCGAGGTGCTGGCCGACTTCCCAAGGCAGATCCGGCACTGGCTTCCAGTCCACGTGTATCACGCAACGTCTCACACCACCGGCAGACTCGCTTTGTTGAGTGAGGCGCGGCTTGATGCTGGCGCTGAGGAACTCGTAGAGCTCATAACCGACTCACCACTTTTAGTGAAACGCGGTGACAGAATCATCCTGCGCGACCAGAGTCTTGATCGCACACTCGGTGGCGGCGCGATAGTCACCACGCAAACTTTGCCCGGCAGGCGGCGTGCGCCGCAGCGACTGCAACGAATCAATGCCGATCGGGTTGCTGATGCAGCTGATGCGTTCATCAGGCACCTGCGCCTTGGCAGTGTAGATCTTGACGCGTTTGCTGCGAATTGGAGTCGCGACGAAGAAGCCGTTCGTGAACTTGTCGAAACAAATGACTGCATGGTCATTGACGGCTTCGCTCTGGAGATCGCGCAGTGGCAACAGTGGTCGCAGGAGCTTGTTGCCGAGGTAACCGACAGGCATCGTACGGATCCGACTTTACAGGGATTGAAAGTGAGCGATCTCGCAATCAGCATTCCAGACGGCTTTCTGCCGCTTGCACTGACTGAGCTCGTCAGAACGGAAAAGCTCGTGCAGCGAGCCGGCCGCTACATGCCAGCCGCCCATGAAGTAGACCTGAGCCCCGCCGAGGCAGAACTGCTCGCGCGGATTCGCTCACACCTGGAGCAGGCACAACCACCCAGCCTCGGCGACCTGAGCAAACTACTGCGAATGCCGATTCCACAACTCGCGAAAAGCCTGCAGCAACTCGTCAGTAAAAAACAACTCGTGCGCATCAGTGACAATCGCTACTACCTGCCCGGCTATGTCGAACTACTCGCGCAACTGGCGCTCACATTGAGCGAGCAGGCGCCGTTTACGGTCAGACAGTACAGAGACGCCGCTGAGATCGGCCGCAATGTAGCAATCGATATGCTCGAATTCTTTGATGCACGGGGATTCACCCGGCGCACGGGTGACACCCGAATGGTCACGGGAGATTTCAGCCGAATCAGCCTCTGATGCTAGACTGACTTGAGGAAGAGCATCGTCCCCGGTGGGGCGCGCGGCCTTCAAAGCCGTTGAGGTGCGATGACGTGCTTGGTGGGTTCGACTCCTACCTCTTCCGCCAGACAGGTATATTTTCAGTGGTTCGTAAGCTGATTAGTAAGAATAACCCACCAATTAACCTACCAATGTGAAAATGATGCACCACTCTATGGGTGAGGCGATAGTTTCCCTTCGTAGTAATACTCAGTTTTACCAACTCTAAAACCGCGGATGATTTCACGGCATTCATATCCGCTGAACCTGCCGTTGGTGGCTTCTTCCCTACAGACATCCATTGAAACAAATCTCTGGTTAGGACCGGCGCTCAAGTAGTACGAATTCCCCTCTGCCCAACATCCCGAGAGAAACGGAATAATCGCAAGCAATGATCGGCCCATCGCCTGATGATACATACAACCACCGCCAGCAGGTGCTATCCGTTCTCGATATGACGACCGAGTGTCAGACCGGACAAGGCGAAGATGAAGCCATGGGCTATCACCTGATCCTTTCGACTGTACGTAGCGCAATCAACTACGAGCTGGAGCATCGGCCTACGAAAATCCAGGACAATGTCTCAAAGATACCAGGACCAGACTAAAGGAGAATAGACACGCTGCACTTGCCGTGCTGCTGGATACAGCCAAAAAGTGTAAGTCCCTCTTCGGAGGGCTTTTTCTTTTACCGACAAAAAACCCGCTACAAGAGCGGGTTTCTCACCTCCGAATCAAGCGACGCGTTTACGCCGCATAAAGAGTCAAGCCAGCGCCGAGTAGGGCGAGGGTTCGGCACTGTTCAGTTCTTTTTCGTGATTGAACAGAATCTCCAGGCTTTCCCTGTACTTATTGAACGCCTGTTGGTATCGACTCTTGTCCGGAAACAACGTGTTGATGTAATCCATAAACAACGAAA
>JAPUFN010000298.1 GCA_027293665.1 Gammaproteobacteria bacterium
GATTGAGCTGGCAGACGATCGCCAAGCGCGTGCGCGAAGCTTATGAACATGTGGCGCCTGCCAGCCTCAGTGACACTATAGGAGCGACCATTGAGATCGTGCCACCCGATAAGATGCTCGACCCGGAGGAAATCGATCCATTTCAGCGACCGCGGGCGAAGGAGATAGTGCCTCGCCTGGCAGAATTCTGCCTGTCTCTACCGGAAACCTCGCAAACCACGCAGTTCGGCAATCCGGTGTGGAAGGCCGGAAAAAAAACTTTTGTGACGACCCACTACTGGCACCAACATCTTGCCTTCTCGTTCTGGGTGGGCGGCGAGCAGCAGGCGATGTTGACCTATGGCGAGCGATATTCCATTCCCGCCTACACCGGCCATAACGGCTGGATCGAACTCAATGTGGAGGATGACGTGGCTTGGACGGAGGTCGAAGAACTGGCGCTATCGAGCTACCGACACTTTGCGCTCAAACGGATGTTAAGGGCCCTCGAGTAAGTCAGGGCAACTGCACAGCCGGATTGATGAAGTTGATTTCGGCAATGGCAATGCCACTTTCTCCGGCTACGGCATACAGCAGGTAGGTGCGACCGTCTTCTTCGAATATCGCAGGATCGCGCAACTGGTTGACGTGGCCGTAGGCAACACTGCGCACCGAAGGTTCGAGCGGGGCGTCCGCACCTTCCCAGTCACGCTGCGGCCGCAACACTTCGATGGGATCGCTGTCACGCCATTCCAGCCACGGCTGGCTGAGATCAATTCGGCTCAACAGTATGCGTTCCGGTGCGTCGCCAACCTGAGTCCAGAAGACGAACAGTTCGTCCCCCTGTACCAGAACCGCACAATGGCGCATGTCCTTGTTGAAAAGCCTGGGGCCTTCGACGAAGCCACTCAGAGGGTCGCGTGAGCGGTAAAATTGTCCGGGCATCGCCAGCACGTAGGTATAGCCGTCGTAGGCGAACGCGCGCATGTAAGTGCGTCCGAGGATCTCCGGCCGCGCCGTGAACGTAATGCCGTCCGTGGATACCGCCACACGGCTCACCTGGGAACCAAAGCCGGCCAGACCATGAAAATACATCACGATCGATTGATTCTTTACATCGACGTGCACGTCGGGTGACGCAATATGCGGAGCGGTCATCTCCAGAATCGGGTCGTGAGGCAAAGAGGCGAGATCGTAACCCGCAGCCTTCGCTCTAACTTCGAGTTTCTCTCGCGCATCTGCCGGAACGGCCGGTCGCTGCGTTGGAAAGTGCGAATCCGCCAGTTGCAGGCTGCCTGCCGCGTGCACCCGCCAGGGTCCGGTCAGGTCGTCGGCGTAAGCCAGGCGAATATAGCTGCCTTTGTGATCTGCAAAATACAGGTAGTAATGGCCGAGCGGGTCCGCCACCCAATCCGGCACACGGATCAGCGACGGTCCCTGAATGTTCTCGCCGATGCTCGCATCGGTTGCTGGTGTGATGATCGGATGATCGACCAGCGGCTCAACGTGCACCCGTATCTCCATTGTGGAATCACCACAGCCCGCCAGCATACAAGCCACGAGCAGCAGAAACCCACACAAATACCTCATGATCGAATCCTCACGCGATGTCCGTCCACAATAGTTCATGGCATGCTCCAATCTCAAATCAAAGCGCTGTGGAGACCGCCATGACTGCACCCTTCAATCGTCGGGAGTTCCTGAAGGCCACGACCCTTGCAAGCGTTGCGGCCACCGCAACCGGTCGCCTCCAGGCGGCACCCGGAGTGCGCTCGGGTGGCAGCAGGCCCGTCGTGATTTCCTCGGGAAACGGGCTGACCAGCACAAATGGTGGCACCGTCTCATGTGTCGAAATGGCATTCAACTCGATCGTCAAAGGCAGCGACGTGCTCGATGCACTGATCGCCGGGGTCAACATCGTCGAAAACGACCCGGCAGACAGCAGTGTCGGTTACGGCGGATTACCGGATGCAGATGGTGCGGTGACGCTGGATTCCTGTTGCATGCATGGCCCAAAACGACGCGCGGGCGGCGTTGCTTATCTGCAGGGCGTACGTAATCCGTCGCTCGTGGCACAGGCCGTTGCGGATTCGACCGACCACCATCTGCTCGTTGGCGACGGCGCACAACGGTTCGCCCGCAACCTGGGATTCGAGATCGAGGACGATCTCAATACGGACAATTCACGGGCGCTGTGGCTCGAGTGGAAGCGCAGATCCGATCCGCGCCACTACCCCGATCCGGCAACCCGCGCCGCCGCCGGGCATGCAGTCGGTCTGCAGATGGTTGCTGAGGGCAAGATAGATCCGGAGCACTACTATGGGACCATCAACTGCAGCGGCGTCAACGTCGCAGGCGATGTCTGTGGCGTCACCACCACCAGCGGGCTTGCCTGGAAGATCCCCGGCCGGGTGGGCGATTCACCCATTCTTGGTGCTGGCCTTTATGTGGACAATGACATCGGCGCAGCCGGTTCCACCGGGCGAGGTGAGGCAAACCTCTATAGCCTTGCATCGTTTCTGGTCGTCGAATTCCTGCGTCAGGAAATGACACCCAAGGATGCCGCTATCGCGGCATTGCGGCGAATTCAATCGCAAACGATAGATTCACGCCTTTTGCGTGAGGATGGCAAACCGGCGTTCAACGTCAATTTCTACGTACTTGCGAAGAATGGCGACCACGCAGGAGTCGCTTTCTACAGCGATGGGAAAAGACACTATGCCGTTTGCGACGAAAACGGACCACGCCACGAAATCATCGAAGGCCTTCTCGA
>JAPUFN010000299.1 GCA_027293665.1 Gammaproteobacteria bacterium
ATTCGGATATGACTGCCCGCGAGCGCCGCCAGGACTATCGACAGCTCGACCGAATCGATCGCAGTATCCTGCGCATCGTTCAGCAGGATGGTCGTATCAGTAATGTCGATCTGGCGCAGCAGGTAAATTTGAGCCCCACGCCATGCCTCGAGCGCGTCCGGCGTCTCGAGCGCGAAGGTTTCATTCGCGGGTATGTTGCGCTCGCCGATCCTGCGAAGCTCAACGGTAATCTCTTAGCCTTTATTCAGGTGCTGCTGACCAGCACCACAACTGCGAACCTCGCGTCGTTCAACCGTGACATGCAGCAGCTCGAAGAAGTCGAGTCATGTCACATGGTTGCGGGCGGATTCGACTATCTGCTGAAAATCCGCTGCGCAGATATGTCGCACTACCAGCACTTTCTTGGAGAGAAACTGGCGACGATCCCTCTCATCAGCCAGACCCACACCTATGTGGTCATTGCCGAGGTAAAATCGGAAACGGCGATCGCCGTGCCGCTGAAGTAGCCGCGTTGCGATGGTCGTTACACCATTTGTTGCAGCGGCGATGACCACATGACGACGAGGGTTCTGGAAATCGGTGGCCTGGCTGCGGGTTTCTGCGGCCGGCTGTACCGACAGGGGGGTGCTGATGTCGTGCGCGTGGACCAAGCTGCACCGGACGCCTGGGTCTCGGACGCAGCGCTCGACCGATTTCTGCACCACGGCAAGCGGCGTATTGCGACCACTGATCCTTTGATGGTTCGGGAACTTGCGGCACAGGCGGATGTGTTGGTTGTGGAAGGCACTCCCAGTTACCTTGCCAGCCTCGGTTGGGACAATCTCGATTGTCCCGGCGTGCGGGTTGCCATAACACCGTTTGGCCTTACCGGGCCATACAAAGACTGGCACGCAACCGGCTCTGTCCTGCTGGCAATGGGTGGCTATACCTACATCATGGGTGATCCGGATCGAGCGCCGCTGACACTGCCGGGCCACTATGTCCAATACCAGTCAGGTCAGCACGCCTACATCGCGGCAAATGCGCTGCAATTTGAAGGGGCAGACAATCAAACCGCAGATGTCAGCATGTGGGAGGCTGTGCTGAGCCTGAGTCAGTTCACGACCATCATGTGGACGTCAAACGGAGATATTCGGCAACGCCACGGCAGTGACTTTGGTTTGCTTTATCCGATTAACATTTTCCCGTGTGCGGATGGCTGGTTTCACGTCAACGTCGTTCCTACATTCTGGGCTGCGTTCACACGTATGTTAGGGAAACCGGAACTGGAAAAAGATCCGCGCTTTGCAGAGAACGCGGATCGCCTGGTTAACCGTGCACAGCTCGACCAGATCATTCACGAGCAACTCGGCGGTAGAACCAAATCCGCCATCATGCGTCTCGGTGAGGAAGCTCGCGTTCCAACGGGCGTGCTGCAGGAACTCCATGAGGTGCTCGCAGATGAGCATCTTGCCTCCAGGGGTTTCTGGGAAGAGGTTGCTGGTGTGCGCGTGCCGAAAATCGCCTACGAGATCACCGATCGATGAGTCAGCGTCCGCTTCAGGGGGTACGAATACTGGATCTTACCCACGTCTGGGCGGGGCCACTCGGAATTCGCCTTCTTGCCGATCTTGGCGCTGATGTTGTCAAGGTTGAAGCCCCGCTCGCCCGGGGCCCTGCCGTAATTCCGCCGGCTGGCGCAGGGTTGTTCGTCGGTGGTGAACCGGCGCTGGACCCGTGGAACCGGCAGGCGCTGTTTATCAAACTCAATCGTGGCAGACGCGGCATGTGTATCGACCTGAAGTCGCAGGACGGTAAGGAGCTGTTGCTGGCGCTGGTCTGCAAGGCGGATGTGATCACTGAGAACTTCAGTGCACGGGCAATGATCGATCTGGGGCTCGGCTACGACGTGTTGTCTGCTGCAAATCCGCAGATCATTTATGTGACGATGCCGGGTTACGGCAGTGATGGGCCCTATAGCAATCTTGCTGCCTTTGGCCCTTCGGTGGAGCCCATGACCGGGCTGGGTGCGATGCTTGGCTACAGCAAGGCTGAACCCCGCAACAGTGCGATGGCACTGATCGATGCCGTGGCAGGCGTAAGTGCCGCATCCGCCATGGTCACGGCGCTGAATCGGCGTCAGTCGACTGGTAGAGGTTCGAGGGTCGAACTGTCGCTGCATGAGGCGGGGGTCAGTTTCTTTGGGGATTTTCTGGTGGCGGAACAGCTCGGGTCACAACCGGAGCCCAGCGGCAATGCGCACCCTTGCTATGCCCCCCACGGCGTCTATCCCGCACAAGGGGCTGACAACTGGCTTGCGATCGCCTGTCCTGATGATGCAGCCTGGAGCGCGTTGCGGCGGGAAATCGATGAGGACTGGCTGAGAGATGGCCAGTTCGATCTTGCAGAACAACGATTCGCGCAGCGCTCACGGCTCGATGAGTTGTTGGCAACCTGGACCCACGATCAAAACAAACATGCTCTGGCGGCGCGGCTGCAACGTGCAGGTGTTCCCGCAGGCGCGGTCAATACCGCACCTGACATGTTGCAGGACGAACATCTTCTGCATCGTGGTTACTGGGTCGATCAGGCGCTGGCGAACCAGCCGGCAGTGCGCTATCCCGGAATCGCCATTCGCTTCAATCAGCAGGAATCCGTGCACGGTCGTCCCGCGCCGAAGTTCGGCGAGCACAATCGGGAAGTGCTGCAGGACTGGCTCGATGCAAGTGATGCGCGTGTCAACGAACTGATTGCGGGCGGTGTGCTGCTCGACAGGCCACCTGGCTGAGTACCGGCTTCTGTCGGCTTTCAGGAATTCAGGATTTGATTGCGTCGTGCGTACTCGAAGAGAAGATAACCGAACACGACCACCACGATGCCACAGATGATTTCGAACGAGCCACCCAGCCAGAGTCGGTATATCTTTGCGAAAAACAACGCGAAAAAGGCATGTCCGGTGAACAGAAAACCGCTCCAGAACAGAATCTGCTTGGCCCAGGCCTGATCCTGGAAGCCGTACTTTGCGATGTTGCCGAACAACACCGCGCCTACGAGGATCGCACTTGGAATGATGTAGTGGCGGCCGATCACAAACGTGTACAACACGCCTATCACCGAGATCGCTGCGATGATTGCAAAGATAAGGTCGAAGCTGTTTTTCAGTGAAAACCGTTCTTTCATATTCACGTCGCTGAATCCCCCTCCCGACTTTCGAATTGTGCCGGAAAAATCTCCGTCAGTCTGCTCGGTGCCTGGACTTGCCGATAGTGTTGTGGCATTACTCGCTCGAAGGTGTATGCCAGAGTTGAACGCTAAAAGGGGACTACCGGAATGCCGATGCTGGAACACGACGTCGACCTTTATTACACCGAGTTGGGGGAGGGGCAGACGGTGGTCTTCTGCCATGGTGCGGGTGGTAATTCGGCGAGCTGGTTCAATCAGTTCGGTGCGTTCATGAACGACTACCATTGTGTCGCATATGACTGTCGCGGCTTCGGCCGGTCGATTTGTAGCGCGGAAGAATTCGATTGCTCCAAGTTCGGTAGTGACGCGATAGCGTTACTCGATCATCTCGAAGTTGAATCGGCTTATTTCGTTTGTCAGTCGATGGGTGGTTGGACCGGCGTGCGCGTGGCACTCGATTATCCTGATCGAGTCAGGAAGCTCGTGTTATCCGACACGATCGGTGGTATTGCGCTCGCGGCAGGGATTGAGAGCATTCAAACCCTTGGCGATCGTGTCTCCGATACCCGGCTTGCCCATGCCGCGCTCGCAGCGGTTTATCCTGAGCGGGATCCGGCGGGAGCATTCCTTTATGGGCAGATCTCGGAATTCAATCGACTGCCTCAGTCAGTTGTGGTCGATGCGCTTTTCATCGAAGCGAATCTGATTCCGATCGAGGCTGCGCAAACGTTGACTCTGCCGATTCTAATTTTTTCCGGGACTGACGACGTGTTGTGGCCACCGGCCGTACTCGAAGAACTCTGTGAGCTGTTGCCGAGCGCTGAGCGCTGCGAGATCGACTCGGGTCACTCACCCTATTTTGAGAATCCGGCTGTTTTCAATCAGGTACTGGCAGAATTTCTCCAACGCAAAGTCCCGCCCGGCTGAGCGACCTCTAGCGAAATGCTTCGCTCAGAGAGTACCTGTCGAGCAGCTGCCTGACCGTGTCCCGCTGCTGATGTGGCAGTGAGCTGAGATGCTCGACCACCATTAATCTCGACTTTTCGGGATATGGGCGGGTCAGATAGCTGACATCCTCACCGTAGATTGCAACGTGAAACGCCCTCGCGCCTGCACTCAGCGCAGCGCGGTTAGCCAGGACATAAGGTTGATAGGTGGCAGCCATTTCGCCGAGGACGTGCTGTGCGAAACCGGATTCCGGCAACGTGGCAAGCTCACCGGAGCCATCCCAGGTGTCCGCCCGGCGTTGTGCCCAGTCGATCACTGTTGGGTAGTTGGCGGTGACTTTCTGCGGATCCGGATCCATGTTGG
>JAPUFN010000003.1 GCA_027293665.1 Gammaproteobacteria bacterium
GTCCGAACGCTTGCCCTCAGAATCGAATTACGTAGAATGCGCGGCTTCTTTTCGGTGTGCCAGTACGGACTTCCGAGTAAGAATGGGCGTGGCGCGGTTCTCTCTCCCCTTCCTCCCTAAACCGCGAAGGCAGTGCCTCAATGTGCTGTCGCCACGCCCCCCTTTTTTTTGTCCCGTTCAAACACCCGTCAAATTAATTGCGTTGTGCGGTAGTACCCAGGTTTACCGCCTGCATCTGGACAGAGCCCTCTCACTGCGTACAATGTACACCCCCTTGTACTGTATACAGCCGAGACAGCGGTGGGTATCGAACTCGAAGACGACACAATGGACACCGCAGCTGGCGACAGCGGCGAAGAAGACCTGTACAGAATCGGCACCGTCGCAGGCCTCACGGGGATCGCGGTGGAACGGTTGCGCGCCTGGGAGCGACGCTACGGTCTGAAACCGGCACACCGGGCCGGTAAGACCCGTTTCTACAGCAAACCTCAGGTCACCCGTCTGACGAAGATCAGGCAGCTGTGCGACAAAGGCCACACCATCAGCACCGTGATCGACCTCGAGGACGCGCAGCTCGATGAACGCATCGCTGCACAACGCAACGTCGCAACCGAACCCTCAATAACCGGTCTGATCGGCCCCAATCTGCTGGTACTCGAGCAACGCCAGGAACAGTCGCGCATCGACGTGCAGGCACGCTGGGCGAATCTAGACGCCTTTTGCGACGAGTGTGACGGTATCGAAAGCCTCGACACAATCGTCGTTCAGCTGCCTGTGTTGCTGATTCAACACATTCAAACCATTGAGAAAAATCACCCGGCAGCGCGGATCGTTGCGCTCTATCAGTTCGCCACTCCCAAGCAGATAGCCCTGACCCAGGAGCAGGGCATAGCGACTCTGCAATGGCCGGTATCCTGGCAGGAAATCGAACATGCGTGTGCAAGCTCCGCCGGGCGGCCACTGCGCGCGGCACGCGCCGCAATCCGCCGCTTCAGCGATGAAGAACTGATTGCCATCGCCGCCAGTGCAGACGCTGACGGCTCAGGTTGTCCACAACACCTCGTGGAGCTCATCAGCCAGCTCAACGCCTTTGCCGATTACAGCCTCGGCTATGTCGATGACGCGGCGCAGCCACAGCTCTTCGAGCGCATTCACACCGATACGACGCACGCCAGGGCGCAGCTGGAACTGGCGCTGGAAGTCCTCGTGGAGTCCGACCAGCTGCTACCGACCTTGAATTGAATGAGTCGAAACTGGACAAAACCTGTACATTTCGCAAAAAAAGTTGCAAAACGCTATTGACATCAATCATGTACTGTACATAATGAAGCTCAATTCAACAGTTTAGGCGTGCCGGTAACTTCATGCAGTCCTCCCTTTCAAGTGTCCTTCCCCCAGAAGAGAAGTTACTTTCAGCGGTGCCCACCGCTGACACGCCTTTTTTACCCTGACCTAGAGCCAGCTGCGGCTCAGTCGAAGAAAGTGCCCTTGGGGGCACTTTTTTTGCCTGTGATTCCTGACCACCCGTGTAACGACCCATCGAGCCAGCTGTCTACCTGTCGCGGGCGATGCATTGCACAACTCACGTCCAGCGAATATGGGAAGATTCAGGACGATGAGCTCACAGGCTATTACCCAACAGCGCGGCAACACCGCACAACGGGCTGACACCTCACGCTGCGGCCGGTCACCACTGTGGCCGGCAGGCAGCTTGTCCGCCGCAGTTCTCGTGTTGCTGTTGAGTGCTTGCGGTGGCGGTGGTGGCAGCTCGGCGCCACCGCCGCCCGCCAACGTCGCACCCACTGCACGCATCACCGCCAGTATCCTGGACGGATTTGCGCCACTCATCGTCCAGTTCGACGGCAGCAGCTCGAGCGATGCAGATGGTACGATCAGCGCCCATAGCTGGGATTTCGGCGATACCACAACGGCAATTGGCAGCCTCGTCAGTCATACATTCGACGAGCCCGGGCTCTTCAGCGTGACGCTGCGTGTGACCGATGATGACGGTACTACGCGATCCAGCTTCGTCAACATAAGGGCCCGTGGCGCGGAGCTGAGCGGGACGATCGCGATTCTGGCATCGAGTGCGGTGGATTCGGACGTCAACGACTCGTCCACCTTCGCGATCTCAAACAACAGTTTTGTCGAGGCCCAGCCGATCGGTAATCCGGTGCGCGTGGGTGGCTATGTCAATCTGCCCGGGACAGGAGCATCAGGCAATCTCTTCGTCGCCGGGGACACCGGTGATTTCTACGCGGTGAACCTCACAGGCAACGAAACTATCCTCCTGTCTATCGCCGAACCTGCAGCCAACCTGGATTTGCGGCTTTGGGATGAAGCAGAGAACCTGATTGACGCCACGGTCGGCAACGATGCGACCAAATCCCTCCCCCCGCCACTACCTGGTGCAGGTAATTATTTCATCGAGGTTTTTCCCACGGACCAGACAAACAATCTCGCTGGTGCAAGCAATTACGTACTCAATATCGGCCAGAATATACAGGTCAACCATCTCAAACCCACTCGTTTGAGCGATCCATTCGTTCCGGGCGAGATGCTGGTAACTACCCGATCTAACGCCAGCGCCAGCATGGTTAGCTCAAACTATGCCCTGAGTCGGCGCGGTCAGGCCGGTAGCGTAACGCTACTGGGCATGAATGACGCGGTACGAACCCTCGGCGCTTTGTCAGCATCAGCCAGCGATCCTCTCGGGTTGCCGATCCACGGCAGGATCGACCCTGAATTGCGCGCACGCTACCAGACACTTCTTGCCATCCGGGCGATCCGCAAGGATCCTTATGTGATGGTCGCCGAGCCGAATCTCATTCGTACCGCCCACGTCCTCCCGAACGATCCTCTCTACAATCTGCAATGGCACTACAACGCAATCAATTTGCCATCAGCGTGGGACTTCACCACGGGTGATTCCGTGACTACCGACCCCGTCATCGTCGCCGTCATCGATACAGGCATCCTCCTGCTGCCTCCGCACCCTGATCTCGGCGCACAACTCGGCCCACAACTCGTCAGCGGTTTCGACTTCATCACGAAAGTGTCAGTGGCGCGAGACGGCGACGGGCCGGACGGCAACCCCAACGACGAGGGTGATCTGGCTTACGGTACCTCGAGCAGCTTCCACGGCACCCACGTCGCCGGGACTGTTGCCGCCCAAACCAACAACGCTAAAGGCGGTGCCGGCGTTTCCTGGGGCGCAAAGATCATGCCGCTGCGTGTCTTGGGCGTTGGTGGGGGTACGTCCTTTGACGTCTGCCAGGCGATACGCTACGCAGCGGGTCTGATCGACAACTCCTCGGGTAAGGTCCCGCTGCGAGCCGCGTCTATCATCAACCTGAGTCTGGGCAGCGCTCTGCCCTCCATCTGCGAACAGACAGCGATCAACGACGCGCTTGCAACTGGCACGATCATCATCGCCAGTGCGGGTAACGAAGCTTCTTCACAACCAAGTTATCCGGCGGCGTACGACGGCGTGGTTTCGGTGAGCGCGACTACGATCAGCGGTGGCCTGGCACCCTACTCCAACTTCGGTTCCACCATCGACGTCGCGGCACCCGGCGGCTTCAACGCCACCGATCTCAACGGCGATGGCATCGGCGACGGAGTGATCAGCACCTTGGCCGATGACACCAATCCAAACACCCTGCTGATCGGCTACGGCACACTGAGTGGTACTTCCATGTCGGCACCCCACGTCGCCGGTGTTGCCGCTCTCATGAAGGCCGTGCATCCCGGACTC
>JAPUFN010000030.1 GCA_027293665.1 Gammaproteobacteria bacterium
AGCTCCCAACCGAGTGTTCCGACGTACGTGATTCTCGTGGCGCGAAGCTGTCGCCCGGCAAGCACCAGGTGCCGCGAGGTCGCGAATGGAAACTGGTCATGGTCGAAAGACTCAGCCGTAAGAGGAGACAGCAGCGCGCGACTGTTTGGGCCCATCACGCCAATGACCGCATAGTCGAGTGTGATGTCAACGATGTCGACCTCGGCTGAGGCGCGGTGTGAATTCAGCCAGGCCAGATCACGCCTCGCACAGGGTGCGGCGGAGATCACCCAGTAACGATCCGCAGCAAGGCGTGTCACGGTGACATCCGCTTCGATACCGCCCAGTTCGTTCAACCACTGGCAGTAGACGACGCGGTTCAATGGCACATCTACATTCGCGGTGCACAGATAGTTGAGAAAGCGGCAGGCATCGGGTCCGTTGATCTGGTATTTCGCAAAGCTGGTCTGATCAAAAAGCGCCACGTCGTTGCGCACTGCGCGATGCTCAAACCCGGCCGGCTCGAACCAGTTCTGCCGGGCGTAGCTGTACTCGTAGCTCGGTTGTGTGCCCGGTTCGCCATACCAGTTGGCGCGTTCCCAGCCTGCAAGCTCACCGAAACATGCACCCTGAGACGCAAGCTTGTCGTGCAACGGCGATTGCAGAATAGGGCGGGCGCTCTCGTACTGGCGGTGTGGCCAGTGCATGGCGTAGAGCAAGCCCAGGCTTTCGGACGTGCGGTGGACGAGATAAGGCTCGTTGTTCTGAAAGGCGAAGAACCGGCGCACATCCACCTCCCACAGATCCATGCCGGGATGCTCGCCTGTTAGCCAACGAGCCATCACCTGGCCGACTCCACCGGCGGACTGGATGCCGATAGAGTTGAAACCACAGGCTGCAAAGAGACCGCTCGCCTCCGGCAGCGCGCCGAGGATGTAGCGGCCATCCGGCGTGAAGCTTTCAGGACCATTGAACCAGGTGCGAATGCCAAGCTCCGCCAGCTGTGGGATACGCTCGATAGCGGATTGCAGGTAGGGTGCAAAGTGATCGAGGTCGAAGGGCAGTTCGGCGAATGCAAAGTCGTCCGCCAGCAGGCTGCTGTCCAGCGGTTTTGCGTCTCGCTCGAAGCACCCGACGAGCATTCGCCCGGCATCCGGCTTGAGGTAAATCCCGGCGTCTGGTTCCCGTACGATCGGTGCGTCGGCGGGTAGATCGAGCGGCTGGGTAACGGCATAGAAATGTTCCGCCGCGTAGAGAGGGAGGATCGCGCCCGCTGACAGCGCAAGAGTCCGCGACCAGAGTCCAGCACAGATCACGATCTGCCTGCATTGAATATCTCCATCGCTCGTGCGAACACCTGTTACAACCCCATCCTCGTTTTCGATACTGGTTACGCTGACGCCTTCGAAAATATCAATGCCGCGTTTTTTTGCGACACGCGCCAGTGCCAGGGTTGTTTCGACCGGACTGGTCTGGGCGTCTCGCGGCAGGTACAGCGCACCACGGATTTCGTCTACTGCGATATGCGGCCAGCGATCTGTGATCTCGGCCGGGCTCAGCCAGTGCGTGTCAACGCTGTTGTTGGCAGCCATTGATGCCTGGCGTTTGAGTTCGATCACGCGATCTTTGTTTGTCGCAAGAGTCAGCGCACCGACTCGCCGAAAACCGGTGGGCTCGCCGCTTGCTTCCAGGGACTCATAAAGTTCAGCGGAATATTTTGCAAGTCGCGTGAGATTGGGCGTCGCACGCAGTTCCGCCACGAGGCCCGCTGCATGCCAGGTTGTGCCACAGGTCAACTGGCCACGTTCGATAAGACACACATCGGTATAGCCAATTTCTGCGAGGTGGTAGGCGACGCTGGCGCCGACGATGCCGCCACCGATGATCACGGTGTCAATTTTTGCAGGAACACTCACGGTTGCGATTCAGCTCGTGGGAAACAGCGAGCGCACATTCTGTTCCGTTAAACCGAAATCAGCCAGTGAGTATTTGTGTCGATGCACTTGTCTATGCTGCGAGCGGATCTCATGAATTATTTCGGAAGAAACTTTTTGCGCGCCAATGCTGAATTTTTCAAGCAACTCGTTGACAACCCGCTCGGGATCGTCAGCGAGTTCCGGATATTTGACGTCTATGAATCGACTCGCCATTGCCATATTCGAGCTACGAAATCTGTTGATGCGGCCGATTGCCCTCGCCCAGCCCTCACAAGCATCTCGCCCGATCTTCTGGGCATCGACGTTGCTGGAAAAAATGCGGCACAGCGTAACGGAGAGACTGGAGATTGATGCGATCACCTGTGTGGGGTCGCGATGCGTCTGCACGATGGTTGCATCGGGGTAAGTGGCCAGTAACTGTTCTATGTGATAGCTGTGGCTCGGTGCTTTCAGCAGCCAGCGCGTGTCAGTGCTCGTGGATTGCAGAACCTGCAGAAATCGCTGGTGGTATTTCATTGCAATTGCACCACCTTCGCGTTCCAGCCAGTCGGCGTACTCGGGAAGATAGGCGGCGTGAGTAAACTGCTGGCTGGCAAAGCCCAGTGCAGTGATGCAGACGCACTCTTGTGGCGCGGTGGCAGCCAGCGGATGAATGTCCTTGAAATTGGGTGCGATTGTATTGATCAGCGCAAAGCGTAGCCGTGTCTGATTGATCCGCCACCACTGACTGAACCACGAGCCGTTCAGCGGGCAGGGATACATCGCCTCCCAGGCAAGCGGCGCTCGCAGTCCGCTGGCTTGAGTTAACGTCTCGTGCAGGAACGTACTCCCGCTTCGCGGCAAGCCGATGATGAATATAGGCTTGACGACAGGTTCGGCGTGCCATGCGGGATTTGTGTCCCACAGCTCATCGAGCTGCAAGCGAGCGCGCATCAGATACAGCAGTTGCGCACGCACCAGCACAGCACCCGGTAGATGCAGGCTCGCTTCTTTGAGATACGAGCGAACCAGACGCTCAAGTGCGTCCAGGACATCAGGTTCGGGCTGTCGGCTGAGCTTCGTCTGGCGTTGCGCGGTCCTCACCACGGATGCCGGATTCAGCAGCTTGTCGATGTGGTTCAACGGCGCGACTGGCTGACTGGAAAGTGCAATTTTAGCAGAGGTTCCGGCCAGCGATGCGGGTGGAAATATGTGAAATGTCGCACGTGTTATGGGGCTATCGAGGGTAAAATCCAATCCAGCCTTGCATTAACACTGCGAAACTCCTATATAGCCTATAAGGTTGCTTGATTAAAGGTAGTTAGAGACATGATAGAACGTCAGACAGACACAGTAAGAGTGGCGACAAGCCCGGCGGTCGACGCCGTTGAAATCAATTCGGTCCTGCGCAACACCTATCTGCTGTTAGGAATGACACTTGCCTTCAGCGCTTCGATGGCGTGGTTTGCGATGGCCATCAATGCGCCCTATCTGGGCTTGTGGACACTGCTGGGCTGGTTCGGATTGCTTTATGCGATCCACAAAACGGCAAACAGCGCCTGGGGTCTGTTCTGGGTCTTTGCGTTTACGGGTTTTCTGGGTTTTACCATCGGGCCGGTGGTGAGCTTCTATCTACAGGCGCCCAACGGCGCTGAGGTTGTCACGCTCGCGCTCGGCTCAACCGCAACGGCGTTTATCGGGCTGTCTGTCTTCGCGGTGGTTACCCGCAAGGATTTCAGTTTCCTGACCGGCTTCCTCACAGTCGGGATACTGATTGTGTTCGCCGTGGTGATACTGAGTTGGTTCCTCGACCTGAGTGCCTTCATGGGGGCCATCGGTGGCGCCGTCGTGCTGCTGATGAGCGCGCTGATTCTCTGGCAGACCAGCGCAATCATTCATGGTGGTGAAACCAACTACATCCTCGCGACCACCACCCTGTACATGTCGATCTACAACATGTTCAGCTGGCTTCTCCTGCTCATAGGCATGGGTGACGACTGACGTAAGGTACGCAAGTCTCCAAAACGGCCCGTATCCCGGGCCGTTTGCAGTTTGGCCACTGGTTATCTACCCGCGAGGACCTGATAGACCTTTGACAGCGCCTGGGGCAGATCTTCAATTTCCTCGATCACCAGATAACGCGATTCCGGACACATTCGCTTGAGATAGTCGTGGCCGGATTTGTCCACCGTCACGCAGAAAGTCTCCACGCCTTTGATCTGGGCTTCCTGCAGCGCCTTGGCGGTGTCCTGCAACCCGTATTCGTGATCACCCCTGGTCGGGCCGTAGTCGCAATCCTGCGGGAATCCGTCGCTCAGAATGATCAGCAGCTTCAGTGCGTTGCCTGATGCCAGCAGCTTGTTGGTGGCGTGGCGTATTGCAGGCCCCAT
>JAPUFN010000300.1 GCA_027293665.1 Gammaproteobacteria bacterium
CAACCGGCCGCAATCGCCGGGCCTACTTTTGCAGCAATTTGGTTGAGCGGCCAGTTCCACGGTGTGATCAATCCACACACTCCAATCGGTTCGCGCACAATACGCGCAGTACCTACATCTTCTTCAAACGGGAAATTTTTCAGCGAATTCAGCGCAAACATCAGATGTCCAAGTCCCGCTGGCGCCTGGGCAGCATTCGCAAGGCTTACCGGTGCGCCCATTTCCTGGGAAACCGTAGTTGCTATCTCGCCCATCTTGTCTTTGTAACACTCGATGATCCGCTCGAGCAGTGCTGCTCTGTCTTCAACACTTGTCTGGGAAAATGTCTCGAAAGCAGTCTTCGCTGCAGCGACCGCTTTATCGAGATCCGCCTTGCCACCCATCGCAATCTGAGTGATGGATTCTTCCGTTGCCGGGTTGATTACATCCAGCGTGTCAGACGTGGATGGTTCTACCCATTCACCGTTGATATAAAATTTACGTGCGTTTTCCATTGACTCTTCCCTATTCGATTCCCGTCTCGATAAAATCGAAACCTGTAGTTAGTTTATTAATCTCGCGTTCTTTTCCGGACAATTCAAGCCAGGACAACCGGCAGTTCCAGGTAGCCTTTCACGAAACTCGAGCGCACCCGCACAGGGTCCCCCACCAATTCAAGTTTGCTGAAACGATTGAGAATTTCTTCCCAGGCGATGCGCAACTGCATCTCGGCAACCCGATTACCCATGCAACGGTGCAGCCCAAAGCCAAACGCGATGTGCTGCCGCGCATTCGGGCGGTCAATCATAAAATCGTCGGCGTTCTCAAACTTGTCTTCATCGCGGTTGCCGGAGATGTACCACATCACAACCTTGTCGCCTTGCTTGATCTGCTGACCATTGACCACGTAATCCTCGAGAGCCGTCCGCCGCATGTGGGCCAGTGGCGTCTGCCAGCGAATGATTTCCGAGACCATATTGGGAATGATGCTGGGATCTTCTCGCAGCTTGGACATCTGATCTGGAAACTGATTGAGCGCCAGCAAGCCGCCACTGAGTGAATTGCGGGTCGTGTCATTACCACCAACGATCAGCAGGACTAGGTTGCCAAGATACTCCATCGGATCCATGTTGCGGGTCGATTCACCATGGGCGAGCATGGAAATGAGATCATTGCCCGGCTCTTTGTTAATCCGCTCATTCCACAGCTCGGTGAAGTAGGCGAGGCACTCGAGCAATTCCTGCTGCCGTTGTTCTTCGGATTCAATCAGACCTGATTCTTCGTTCGCGGTTGCGACATCCGACCAGCGGGTGAGCTTGGCCCGATCTTCCCAGGGAAAATCAAACAACGTGGCCAGCATCTGCGTCGTCAGTTCAATAGAAACCTTGTCGACCCAGTTGAACGTCTCGCCGATCGGCAGGGAATCCAGGATGTCACATACACGTTTTCGGATGATCGGTTCCAGAGCCGCCAGATTGGCCGGTCCGACAACCGGGGCAACCACTTTGCGCTGAGCATCATGCTTTGGTGGATCCATCGCGATGAACATCGGCAGTTCGAAATCTGCATCGGGATCATCGACTGTGATCGCGCCTTCCGATGAGAAGACTTCATGGTTCATATCCACTGCTTTTATGTCTTCGTATTTGCTCAAGGACCAGTACGGACCAAATTCCTCACTGGTCGTGCAATAGTGAACGGGGGCTTCCTTGCGCAACCTTTCGAAATAAGGCCATATGGCATCGGCCTCGAAAAGTTCAGCCTGTGCGGGATTTAAATCCTCTAACGGCATCGAGTACGCGTCTTCCCGCGCCTCTTCCAGGCTTACGATTGCTTCACTCATGCTTAATTCTCTCTACCTGCCTACTAATATCCGAGCCTACATCTGAAACTCGGGCACATTCACAACAATCCCATCGATGTCGTCCGTTACGGGAATCTGACAGGAAAGCCGGGAATTGGCTTCGCGTTCCGGATTCAAATCCAGCATGGACTCCTCCCGATCTCCCGGTGGGCCGACAACCGCCATCCATTTATCTTCGACGACCACATGACAGGTTGCACACGAGCATTCACCCCCGCAGTCTGCATCAATTCCCGGCACGAGATTGTCAATTGCTGCATTCATCACCGAGATGCCATTGTCTGCATCTACAGAATGCTTCTCCCCATCGTGGGTGATAAAAGTGATCTTAGCCATCAAGCACTCCTGTGTCGGATGTCACGCAACGGTTGAATTGAGCGCAGGCGGGAGGTTCGTTGCCCTGCCCGCTTTTTGCCCTTCCCCGAAATCAGCCGCGCATTGTAGCCGGTCGCAGCCTAAAAAACCCTGAATTTGCCGGAATTTCCCTCTCACGTATACAGGAATATCCGCTTGATAACACAGACAACCCCTGCGGGCGTATAGCCAGATTCCACACGGGAATTCGCGGGTTCCTGCAGCCGATTGGCCGACCGCCCACCGTGCGGCCAGCACAAACCTTGGCAGGCGCACGAAAGCGGTTACAATAACAGTCAAAGGTGACGGTTTCTCAGCGCGGCGATATGACGATACTCAAACACCCACTCTCTGGTGCTACCTACGAATTACGCAAAGATGGAAACGTGCGGGTAGAAAACAACGGTATCTCCGGGATCTTCCGTTTCAATGGACAGTATCTATCGGGTGAATTGCGCCAAGCCGATCCGCACCTGCTGTTGTGGATGGTCGGGCCGCAACTGCCCAAGGCAGACAGCGTGCGGAAGAACCGCTGAAGTACGCAAGAACCGCTGATCCGCGGGAAAACGGCTGAAGTGCAGGAGAACCGCATAAACGCGGAAGAACGCTGAAAGCGCGAGGACACCACAAAAATTCGCAACCACCGTTGCGGGCGCGCGAGCGTCGCTAACCACGGAGACCCAGCATATGGCCACTACGGCAGATGACGCCCGCTCACGCTCCGCAGGAATCAGCTACCAGGAACTGATTGCCAATGACGTCGTGGCGCCACCGGCGCCGTTAACCTGGGAGAATCCGCTCGACGTACCCGTCACCAGCGTACCGGTCACGCGCTACACCACTCAGTCGTTTTACGACCTTGAAATGCGTGATCTGTGGCCGCGGGTGTGGCAGATGGCCTGCCGTGAGGAAGAAATTCCCAACGTTGGCGACTACTCCGTCTACGAGATCGGCCTCTATTCGATTATCGTCGTGCGCACCCAGGAGGGGATTCGCGCGCATCACAACGTCTGCCGTCATCGCGGCAGAAAACTGGTGGATTTCGACGGCCATGCGGCAAGCTTCATCTGTCCGTTCCACGGCTTCAGCTGGAATATCGACGGCTCGTCGCGCAGCGTCACTTCCCAATGGGATTTTCCGCATATCGATCAGAAAAATTTTACCCTGACGCCCGCACTCGCCGACACCTGGGGCGGTTGGGTGTTCGTCAATATGGATATGGAAGCTGAGAGCCTCGCCAGCTTCATGGGTGATCTACCGACGCATTTCGCACCCTGGTCGCCGGAGAATCGTTACATCGAAGCGCATGTCGGCAAGGTGATGAAATGCAACTGGAAGCTCTGCCAGGAAGCATTCATGGAGGCGCTCCACGTCATAACGACCCACCCGCAGATTCTCGCCGGAATTGGTGATGAAAACTCTCAATACGACGCCTGGGGCAATTTTTCCCGCGCAATTACTCCCAACGGTACGCCCAGCCCCCACCTGCGCTCGGCGCCCAGTGAACAGGAAATGTTCGACTCCATTACCATGCGGGCATTGGATGATCCGCCCAATCCGGGAGTGCCTGAATCGACAACCGCCCGTGCCATGATGGCCGCGGGGGCAAGAGCAGGCCTGCAGCCGATCGTCGGCGACGATGTTCTGCTAGCCGATGCGGAAGTGTCAGACAGCATCTACTACACACTGTTTCCAAATTTTCACCCGTGGGGTGGTTACAACCGAATCGTCTACCGCTTCCGGCCCTGGCAGAACCGTTTCGACAGGTCACTCATGGAGTGTTACTACTTGAGTCCCTTCGCAGGCGATCGACCCGACCCGGCACCGTTACACCTCCTTGGCGAGGACGAACCCTGGACGAATGCACCGGAACTCGGACTGTTGGCGAAAGTTTTCACTCAGGATACGTTCAATCTACCGCAGGTACAGGCTGGGCTCATGGCCGCTCAGTACGATGAAGTCTTTCTGGCACGCTATCAGGAAACCAAACTGCGCCATTTCCATCACCTGCTCGCGCAGTGGTTGCGCTAGATGCGCGAGTCAGGCTGTCTTCGAATCCTTCGTCAGAAACTGGTGAAGTTGCCGATCATGGCGGCTCGCGGCTGACAGTCGGCCAGGCTTGATCCAGGGTTGCCAGCGTGGCTCGGAACCCTCCGGTTTGTCGCCCATGACAGTGACCCGCTGGATCACCCGTTCACCTTCAAAGTCGTTCAGCACAAAGTGTTGCGTGCATCGATTGTCCCACATGGCAATCGTTCCCTCATGCCAGTGGTAGCGAACCGTGAAGCGCGGATTGCTCACCCAACGTGTCAGGTGCCGCAGGATGGCATCACTCTCGGTGGCATTCATTTCAACGATTCTGCGGGTGAAATGCTCATTCACGTATAGCGCTTTGCGACCGGTTTCGGGGTGCACTCTAACAACCGGGTGCACGGCCATCTGCTCGGGATGATTGTGCGGTAACGCGTCATGTAGCGCGCTCAAGCCTTCACACAATTCCTGCAGCGGAGGTGACAGTTCATCGTACGCTCGATACAGACTCGTCCACATTGTGTCGCCGCCACTAGGTGGACATTTGATCATGTGCAGGACGGACATCAGTGCGGGTTCCTCGCGAAAGGTGATATCCGTGTGCCATTCATCCGCCACACCGCCATGGCTTGCAGCGAGTTCAAAGAGTTCGGGATGCTGTGTGTAAGGATTTTTCAGGTTCGGATGACCCTCCAGCGGGCCAAATTGTCGACCAAGCTCTACATGCTCCTCGACACTGATGACCTGATCAGGAAAAAAAATCACCAGATTTTCCAACAACAGCGCTTTGATATCCGCTATGTCTTCGGCCGATGGCGTAGCGAGATCAACTCCGCGGATTTCCGCGCCCAGGGCGGGCGCCAATCGATCTACCTGCCAGTCGCCTCGACTCATGAGCTTTCTCGCTGTTTCATAACACCCACATCTTGCGCGAATTGACCGACAGATCAAGCTTGACGGCATCGGCACGGCGGCGGACGATCCAAGTTCCACGAATAACGACTGCGCAGGGCCGTTGCTAAGCCACGATGTGATGAATCGTAAAACGAAGTATCTGTTCCCACTGGCGGTCAGCATGCTGATCAGCTTGCCCGCGGTGGCCGCAGACAGCCGCTCTCACATCATCGAGATGCAGTTACGCGATCTCGCCCGACCATCAGCCACCGCGCCAACAATTGCCAACACGCCGATCCCGAGTGATTGTGGATTGTGTGGGCAAAGCACCCTGCTGCCGCAGTCGAATCCCAGCCTGGCTGCCCGGCCCACTGCGCAGGACGAATTGCGTGGCAGCCTGCATCGACTGAGGAGGGAAATCAGGGAGCAGCAACCCGACCACGGCCACGATCACCTCATCGAGGAAGCGCTGAGCGCACCCAGGCCCTGACCGGAGTTACGGATCTGCTTCCAGCGATCTGATGTAAGCCACCAGATTTTCGATATCCGAATCGGCGAGGCCCGACCAGGGTGGCATCAGGTCCGAACCGCCGTAGACAGCGGTGCCATTCTTGATGACGTTCATAAGGTCTGCATCCGAGCCGGTTTCCCAGTCTGCATCCGTGTCGAACTTGAACGCGGCTTGCGCAAACGGACGTGGTTTGAGTACGAATTCACCCGCCACCGCACCATTGCCGTTGCCACCTTCGCCATGACACGAGATGCACGTCGTCGCAAAGAGTTCTGCACCCGCCACCACATCGCCCGCAAGCACAATCGCCGGCTGAAAAAATAACACAGGTAATGCGATGCGCAGGATGCTCAACAGTCTTCGACCGCTCATTGTGATACTCCTTCATTCGCTGCAGCACTGCCTTCGCTCAGCTCGAACTCCAGGACAATTAATTGAAACTGCTCCACAGGCGCTGCCCCCTGCACATTATGGGAGACTCCTGCGCCAGTGACTGAAACCGCAAACGCAGCGGGTGCACGGCCACCATCACAGCGCCGCGGATTGTCGACCCCAACCCGATAGCGGCCGGGATAAGGGTGCTCGAAGCGAACTTCTTCCACTCGCGGCCCGACATCATCACAGCGGACATCCCGAACTATTGCGCCGCCAGTTTTCGTGCGATGGTTGGCAAAGTAAACCGTCTCGAGCAGCGGGTCGGTAACATACAGATCCAGATCGGCTTCCTCGCCAAACGCCAATCGAAAAACAAGAACTTTCCCCCCTGTGACCTCACTTCCTGGAGTTTGCGTGAGCATTTCCGCGAGTTCAGAACTCTGCGCACGCAGCACGCGCTGCGCCTCGAGCCGTGCAGCCTTCGTGTCACCGCAGCCAACTGAGAAGGCAACACACAGAAGCAGAAAAATGGCGCTAATTGGTTTGTTCATCTATCAGGCCAGGGCCCGCCAATCCATCGCGGCTAATTTGCCGTCAACAACTCCGGTGCCGGCAACCCATCCGGATACAGTCGAATGACGCGAGGTATACCGGTTTCGATTTGCCAGGCGGGTACATTCGAATTGGATGTCCAGACCGCGCCATCGGCGGCAAAATCGATATCTCTGGTATACGTTACCCGGGTTGGCATTGGATAGATCGTGAACTCACCCGTGAGCGTCTCATAGCGGATCAGAGTGTCGCTGTTGGTGCCACAAATCCATACCGTATCCGTCGTCCGATCCACGTTCAGTGCATACGGAGTTTCGCTGCCAAGCGGCTCGATGGGTATCTGAATATTTTCGAACTCGCCAGTGGCCGGGTCAAATTTAGAGAGGACGTTCGAAGAAAAACCCGGTATCCACAGATTGCCCTTTGAATCGAAACGCATGCGCCGCGGTGCGGTAAATGGCGTATCGATCATCTCGATCTCAAACGTATCCGGATCGATATAGCCGATACGATGCGCGTTCAACTGGCTGAACCAGACTTTGCCATCCGCCGCGATGTCAATTCCATATGGCACCGGCAGGCTACCGCCTTCGCTCCCCGCACCCGACAGATCGACGTACTGGCTGAGCCACATCATCGCCGGTAACAGACGCAGCACAATCTCTTCGCCGAAACTGCGCGCGGGAACGCGCAAGACTTCGTGGCGGCCGCTCGCCGGATCGTACATGCCCACATGATTGGACACCGCAATCGTGTACCAGACGCGGCCTTTGCCATCGATTCGCAGTGTGTGTGGATAAATACCACCCGGAAGATCTTCGATTGTGAACGATTCATCAGCCGGATCGAATCTGGCCAGTTGGTTGCCGGTGGCCAGCGTTATCCAGATTGCACCATCTCCGCCCACCTGCAGAGAGTGCGGACCAACACGCATGTTGCTCGTTGGCAGCATTGCCCCGGAGCCACCAAGACCGCCCAGTGGAATTTCCTCAGAAGGAATCTGATACCACTGACGCTTGCCGCCGGGTACCCGCGGATCGAGCCGGAAAAGTGTGTCCGTGGTCATATCCACGGAGTAAATGTCACCACTGGGGTGCACCACCATGTCGTGTTGCATCGAAGAACGCCCACCCAGTTGAAATTCATCGACCACGGCACGCCGCACTTCCGCCGACGGCGGCGGCGCAAATCCCGGCTCATCAAATCCTTCCGTCAGCTTCGGCACAGCTGTTGCGGGATCGTAGGCGGTGTTGAGCAGTTCAGGAACACGCTTGCGTAAGTCTTCATCGAGACCCGCACCCATACGAGCCATCAACGCCAGAATTTTGCGCCACTCCTCGGGTTCTCGTTGAATCCGCGTCGCAGAATTACCCTGCTGATGACAAAAGGTGCACTGCCGGACAAATTGCTCGCGGTCGTATTCGTCCGTCAGCTGCTCGAGCACCAGTGCATACCAGTGATTCGCGGGTAGTTGTGCGGCAACCTCGGCGGGGTCCGTGTGCCGTGCCATCGTGAAATCGAGCGGCGTGCCCGCCGCGACTCCTGAACCCGCCACGACTCCCGAACCCGCCGCGGCGCTAGTCGCCTGGTGCTGGCGGATGTCATGCCAGCCAATACGCCGGACGCGGATGAAATGGTCTCTGGAATCAGGCAGACCGGTGACCTGATAGCTGCCGTCATCCGCGGTGAAAACTGTCCGTTCCTGAAAAGGAATGCCAAAACGAAACGTCACCATCGCACCGACGACCGGCTCACCAGTACTCGAGCTGACCACACCTTGAAATCCCCCAGCCACCGCGAGCGAGGGCAGCAGCAACGACGGAATCAGCAGAATGCGTGCAACGAAGCGCACGCCCGCGCAATGGATGGGCCATGATCGGTTCGGGCAATTTGCGAACATATCTCTCTCCAGCTGGTGGACGATGCAGAATCTAGCGCTGTCGTGGCGTGTTTGCAAAATTTGCCGCATTTGCATGGCCCTCGACCGCGGCCGGCACTGGAGTACACTGGCTTGTGGTGTAACTGAGCAGTCTGGGGAGGCAGCAATGTCGGAACAGTCCGTCGATGAGCAGATACTGACCCTCAACCCGGTCGTGGGCGTCAGTCTTGAAGACCTGCTTAAATCCGCTATGAAGGTGCTGCGAGAAGGCGTTGTCCAACCGACCGTAGCAGCCCAGCATCTGCTGGAGTTCAACGCAGAACTCGCCCGGATACTCTTCGGCGCATCCGACATGAGCCCGAATCCGCGAGATAGACGATTCACCGCAGATGCCTTCTCCAGTGGCGGTCTGTATACCCGTGTTGCGCAAAGCTGGCTAGCATGGCAGCGGACAACGAATCAGTGGGTCGAGGCGATCGGTTTCGAAGGCGAAGATCTCGAACGCGCAAAGTTCATCGTGTCGCTGGCAACCGATGCACTTGCACCGACTAATTTTCTCCTGGGCAATCCTTCCGCATTACAACGTGCCTATGAAACGCGCGGCGCGAGCCTGGTGAAAGGGCTGAAAAATCTTGTCCACGACATCAGACACAATCACGGGATGCCGAGTCAGGTGGACAAATCTGCGTTTGCAGTCGGTAAAAATCTTGCAACGACTCCAGGGGCCGTGGTGTATCGCGATGACATCATCGAACTCATTCAGTACCAACCGGCGACCGACGAAGTCAACGTCTGCCCGATGTTCATCGTTCCAGCGCAGATCAACAAGTTCTATCTCTATGACCTGTCGCCGGAAAAAAGCATGGTGCGGTTCTTACTCGAATCCGGCATGCAGGTTTTCGTTGTTTCGTGGCGAAATCCGGGACCGGAACATCGTTCCTGGGGTCTTGCGGACTACATTCATTCACTGGACCGCGCAATTGACCACACCCGCGCCATCGCCGAGTTCGATAAAACGCACGTTGTCGGCGCCTGCGCAGGAGGAATTACACTTGCAAGCGCCCTGGGGTATCTCGCTGGGCGGTCAGATCTCGCCAAGGTCGCGTCACTGACTCTCATGGTCAACGTCCTGCAGCCGACGAGCGAAGATTCGGTTATGGGCCTGTTTGCGAGTGACGAGGCGATCGAAACAGCGAGAAAAAAATCCGCCAGGGATGGCGTGCTGGACGGCAACGATACCGCGAGGGTATTCAACTGGATGCGGCCAAACGACCTGATCTGGAACTACGTCGTCTCTAATTACCTCCACGGTGAACCGCCGCCCGCGTTCGATATCCTTTACTGGAACAACGATACGACCCGGCTGCCGGCACAACTGCACAGCGATTTCCTGGACATCTTCAAGGACAACACGCTGGCAAAACAGGGCGCGCTGCAGATTGACGGCGTGCCCGTCGATCTCGCAAAGATTGATTGCCCTGCTTACATAACAGGCGGCACGACCGATCACATCACCCCCTGGCAGGCTTGTTATCGATCCACTCAGTTGCTCGGCGGAGAGATAACTTATGTGCTCAGCACCGCGGGGCATATTCAAAGCCTCATCAACCCGCCGGGCAACTCAAAACGAAAGTTTTTCAGCAACCCGGAAACTCCGCCGGATTGTGAACAATGGCTCGCACAGGCGGAAGAAAATCCCGGCTCATGGTGGCCGCATTGGGTCGAATGGCAGCGCAACATCAATGCAGAAACCAAGCCTGCACCAACTGCATTCGGTGACAGCGACCATCCGGAACTGGCAGCCGCACCAGGGACCTACGTCCACGAATGAGCGCATGATCGAAGAGTCTTACCACGAAGTTGCCGGTAGAAAACTACGGGTACTCAGTCGGCTTGATCAGCCCGGAACTCCACTGCTGGTGTTCAATGGTATCGGCGCCTCCGCCGATATTCTCCGGCCGTTTCTCGAGGCTTATCCAGGCGGCGTGATCGCCTACGATCTGCCTGGCGTCGGAGCGTCGCCACCGACCTTGTTGCCGGTTCGGATGCGCAATCACGCGGCGCTGGCAAACGAAGTGTTGCAGTCATTTGGCATCGATCGCTGTCATGTGATGGGTGTTTCCTGGGGTGGCGGCCTTGCGCAACAGTTCACGTTACAGTACCCGCGCAAAGTGGATCGCCTGATCCTCGCTGCCACGTCGTCAGGCCATCTGATGTTACCGCCGAGTCCTGCGGTGATCCTGCGTATGGCAACGCCTTTGAGGTACCTCAGCGCCGGCTATTTCAAACGTATCGCGGGAGAAATATACGGCGGTGATTTTCGCAACAATGCGGCAA
>JAPUFN010000301.1 GCA_027293665.1 Gammaproteobacteria bacterium
ATAATGTACGTCTCAATCTTCGGTGCTTCGTGCATTCTGACCATCTTATAGTCATGGAAATTACTCTGCTGCACGGCCCCGTCAACGATGCTGATCTCACCATAAAGCGCAGCCGTCAGGCCATAGATCACACCGGATTCCATCTGCGCGATCAGCCCGTCCGGGCTTACGGCAAATCCCGGATCAACCACACAAACCACTCGATCCACCCGCACTTCTCCGGCAACGACCTCGACTTCGAGGACTTGCGAGACGATGGTGCCAAACGACTTCTGCAGCGCGATACCTCTGCCCCAACCCGCCGCCAGCGGCCGGCTCCAATCGGCCTCTTCAGCTGCCTTGTCGAGCACGGCGCGCATACGCGGGTCGTGAGCGAGCAGCCCACGCCGATATTGATACGGGTCCGCACCCGCCGCATGCGCAAGCTCATCGATGAACGATTCGGTAAAAAAACTATGCTGCGAGTGGTCGACACTGCGCCAGGCGCCAAAAGGCACATGGGTCGGACTCGCGAAATCCTGAATATCCAGATTGGCAATGTCATAAGGAATGTGGGTGGCTTCCGCGGGCTCGTGCTTGTCGACAAAATGGTTCTGCCACGCAACGGGACTCCCCGAGTCATCAAGTACTGCTTTGAACCGACTCAGAATGGCTGGCCGGTAGTTGTCCTGACGAATGTCTTCTTCGCGACTCCAGATGAGTTTTACCGGGACACCAACGGCCTGAGCCAGTAGAGCTGCCTGCTGCGCAAAGTCGGACTGCGACCGGCGACCGAAGCCGCCGCCGAGATACTGGTTGTGAACCGTGACATTTTCAGCCGCAAAACCCAGCGCATCGGCAACTTCCATTTTGCAGGCAAGCGGGTTCTGCGAGCCCGTCCAGATTTCACAGCGGCCGTTTTCAATTCTAGCGGTCGCATTGAGCGGCTCCATACAGGCGTGCGCCAGGTATGGGACCCGATACTCGGCTGTGATCGCCTCTCCGGCTGCAGCGAAAACTGCTGCTGCATCACCGCGCACCAGATCGTCGCTACCGTCGCCTGAATCCAGCGCATCAGCAAAACGTTCGAAGATCGTTTGCTGATCTACCGAATTGGCATGGGAATCGGCGAACTCAACTGTGACTTCAGCCAATGCTTGACTGGCTTGCCAGTAGCCATCGGCAACCACCGCCACTGCGTTTCCCAGGTTCACAACATCCATCACGCCGGGCATCGCTTTAGCTGCTGCGGGATCGAGCGACGCGACTGTTCCACCAAAAACCGGTGAACGCCGTACCGCCGCATACTTCATGCCGGGTAGATCGGCGTCAATACCGAACATGGCCGAACCATCCACCTTGGCCGGTATATCCAGCCGAGCCATGGACCGGCCCATGAGGGTGAACTCAGCGGTCGTTTTCAGCTTCGGTTTAACCGGCGGTGTCAACGTCGCAGCAAGCTCGACAAAACGTGCAAAAGGCTCTGTGCGCCCGCTACCGGCATGCACGATCATGCCTTCTTTCGCATCGAGTTCGGTGACCGGCACCGACCACTGCTCGCTTGCAGCGTCGAGCAACATCTGCCGCGCGGCTGCCCCGGCAACCCGCATACCATAGACACCGGTGGCCTGCACCGACGTACTGCCTCCCGTGATCTGCAGATTCATCGCTTGAGCGATCTTGATGAATGCGCCATCCAATGTTGGCAACAACGCAGCCGGAACATCCGCATCACCCAGAATGTAACCTTTACCCAGCGAGTAATTCGCGAATTCCGGCTCTGCCGGGGCCAGCTCCATGGCGACCTGTGACCAGGCCGCATCCATCTCGTCTGCCAGCATCTGGGTCAGAGAGGTGTGCACACCCTGACCCATCTCAGCATGGGGCACGATTACTGTCACACGGTTGTCCGCACCCACTTTGACGAACGAATTGACCAGGGTCTCCCCATCGCCAGCAACCAGAGGTGAAAGTTCCGCTAGTCTATTGCCCGGTCGCAACGCAACTCCGACGACTAAAGCCCCGCCGACGCCGACACCAGCAACGATAAATCCCCGTCTGGTCCATTTACCCATGCTGCACCTCCGCGGGATCGAAAACCCCGACGACGGCTTGTCCTGCGGCCGCTCGCTTGATCGCCTTGCGAATCCTCTGATACGTGCCGCACCGGCAGACGTTGCCGCGCATCGCCACATCGATATCGGCATCCGTTGGCTGCGGATTATCGCGCAGCAGCGCCACCGCGGACATGATCTGACCCGACTGGCAGTAACCACACTGCGGCACCTGCTCGGCGATCCAGGCCGCCTGCAGCGGATGCAATTCCGTGCCGTTGCTCAGACCCTCAATGGTCGTGATCTGCGCGCCGATCGCGCGGCTCAGCGGCGTCGTGCACGAGCGCACCGGCTCGCCATTGAGATGAACCGTACAGGCGCCACACTGGGCGATACCGCAGCCAAATTTGGTACCCGTCAGCTTCAGTTGTTCGCGGATAACCCAGAGCAACGGCGTGGCTGGATCCACGTCGACCTCCCGGTTGACACCGTTGATATTCAAGACCGCCATCAAAATTCCCCGCACACTGTGTAATACAGTGCACGGTAACGCCAAAGCCGCAAAAGGCGCAAGCAACCGGGTAGCTGTTCAGGGTTGCGGTGGACCAGCGCCGCGGAACACGAAGCTGTCGATGCTGCGGAGAAAATAGCCTCGCGGCGTTTCCATGAATGCCGCATGGTCACCGCCGGGAATCACCACCCAGACTTTGTCATTCGTAGCCAGGTTGGCAAAAAAATCTGCATGAACATCGTCCAGGGCGAGGGGATCAAATTCGGCTTCGAGCAGCAACGTCGGCACGTTTACCGCCGGTGCGGACAGCGCCCGCCATTGCTCAAGCGAGCGCCAGTCGACACGCACCGGATCGGCGCTGAGAGCGCTTTCGACAAAAGCAGCGATGGCTGCATCGCTGATTGTGCCTGGCGTGATGAAGTCCGAAGCCGCGGCTTGAGCAGTAGTGGGTTCGCGCGGTGGCTCGTCGGGGAGACGCGCCCCGAAGTCCACATCTCGACGCACGGGATAGCCGAAAAGGACGACTGACGAGACAAGCCCCGGATGCTTCTGGACAACCAGCTGCGCGACCATCGAACCATTAGACCAGCCGAACAGATGAGGTCTGGCCAACTGCGGATGGCGCTGCCGCAGCCATTGCAATACGGTTGTAACATCACGGACTGCCTGATCCGGGGTCAGCCAGCCGCTGGCGTCGCGCGCCGTTGCCCCATAACCGCGCAGATCCACGCCGTAAGTCGCAATGTTCAGCGCCACGAGCCCATCCATCAGTGAGAGGTCCTCACCAGCAACCTGCAGATCGAAATCGGGTAGCGTGCTCCAGGTCCGACCGTGGATGAGCAGCATGAGTGCCTGTGGCGCCGCGGGTGATTTCTCCCATACAGCGATGGCATGTCCATCGGAGTCAACGGTGTGACGGACGAGATCAGCCGCCCATGCACTGAAGGCCGAAAGTAGTAGCGTGAACGCAAAAACAAGTATCGAAAAACGCTGCTTAGACAACTGGAGTGTCTCCGCGCAAGATCGTGGAAAAAAGTGCCGCATCGATGTTGCCGCCGGTCAATATGACTGCCACGGCAGAATCCGGCGCAAGACGCTCACTACGCTGATCTTGTAACAATGCAGCCAACGCAGCGGCGCCAGCGCCTTCAGCCACATTGTGGGTGTCTTCGTAGAGCGCTCGGATCGCGGCCGCAACTTCGTCATCGTCGACCATCACCATGCGTTGTGCACCCTGACGGATTACCGCAAGAGCATCCGCCGAAGGCACTCTGCAGGCGAGGCCATCGGCAAACGTGCGGGCATCGTTTGTCTCAACCACACTGCCCTGCTCAAATGACAGCGCATACGCCGGTGCGTGCTCGGACACCACCCCGATCACTTCGGTCTTCAATCCAAGGAGGTCACGCACCGTAATCACCGCACAGATCCCCGAGCCCATCCCAACGGGCACGTAAACTCTCGACAGATCCGGCAGGGAGCTGAACAACTCAAACGCATACGTCGCAACACCCGTCACCAGTGCCTTGTGAAAGGAAGGCGCAAACGCCAGTTCCTGCTCCTGTGCAAGACTCTCTGCCTCCACGCGCGCTTCGTCGAAGTCCACGCCGTGAACAATCAGTTGCGCGCCCCATGCCTGCATGGCACGATTTTTTTCAACGCTGTTGCCTTCCGGCACCAACACTGTGACTGGCACGCCATGGCGGCTCGCGGCAAATGGAATGCTCTGACCGTGATTGCCACGGGTGGCGGTGATGAAGCCTGTGGGAAGCGCATTGGTCTGCTTGAGGAAGTCAAGATACACAAGCCCGCCACGCACCTTGAAGGCACCGGTCGGGGTGTGGTTTTCGTGTTTGACCCAGACATCCAGGCCACAGCGTTCGCGCATCAGCGGCCAGCAATACTGCGGTGTAACAGACATGACTTCGGCAACAATGCGGCGCGCTTCGGCCAACTCATCGAGTGTGAACACAGATGACTTTTCCCAGGTTCTGGCAGTGGAAGATCCGGCTCGCCGAATCAGACGCAGAGCCCGCAAACTATAGAATCAATGTACCGAAACGTCTAATGTTGGCTACCGGGAAGCACAGACGCAGGAAAATTAATGGAAGTTGCTGACAAGATTATCGTCGTGACCGGCGGTGCAAGTGGTATCGGCAAAGCGATGGTGGAACGCTTCCATCAGGAGGGCGCCAAGAAGCTCATCGTCGCCGACCTCGATGGCGCGGGAGCGCAAACAGTCGCGCAGGCCAATGACGCCTGGAGCGCTGCAGTGGACGTCAGCGACGAAGCCCAGATTCTCGAGCTGATCGAAGAAACGGAACGCCAGTTCGGTCCGATCGACCTCTTCTGTTCCAACGCCGGCATCGGCCTTGGTAAAGGGCTCGATGAGTCGACTGAGGTGTGGCAGAAAATCTGGGAAGTGAACACCATGTCCCACGTCTATGCTGCCAAACACCTCGTCCCGCGCATGGCCGCGCGCGGTGGCGGCTACTTATTGAACACGGCAT
>JAPUFN010000302.1 GCA_027293665.1 Gammaproteobacteria bacterium
TCGTATTCGAAGCGATTACAGATCTCGCGTCAGATAATCAGCCCCTGGATGCTGTGACGCTATCCGAGCGGCTGCAGTCGAAAGGCCTGCTGGACAAGGCCGGTGGCCCCGGCTACCTCGCGGAACTTGTCGAATCGACACCGGGCGCAAGCAACATCGTTGCGTACGCGGAGATCGTTCGCGAGCACTCCACCATCCGCCAGTTGATCGGGGCCGCTAATCGAATTGCCGACTCCGCATTCGCCCGCGACGGCCGGCCGAGCAATGATTTGCTGGACCTCGCCGAGCAGGAAATATTCCGGATTGCCGAAGGTCGTCTCAAAGAAGGCGGTCCGCAAGGTGTGCGGTCGCTACTGGAAAAGGCCGTCGATCGCATAGAAGAACTCTACAAGTCGCGCAACCCGATCACGGGCCTCGCGACGGGTTTCGACGACCTCGATAAAAAAACCGCCGGCCTGCAACCCTCGGACCTCATCATCGTGGCCGGTCGGCCGTCCATGGGGAAGAGTTCCCTGGCATTGAACATAGCCGAACATGCGGCGATGGAGGGCGCGGGTCCAACACTCGTGTTCAGCATGGAGATGCCGGCCGAGCAGCTCGTGATGCGGATGCTGTCATCGCTCGGACGCATCGATCAAACGCGCATGCGCACCGGTGAGATGCACGAAGAGGACTGGCCTCGATTCACGTCTGCAGTCGCGCAACTGCGTGACAAAGAGCTTTTCATCGACGATACCCCGTCGCTCACACCGAACGATCTGCGCACCCGGGCACGCCGCGTCGCTCGGGAATCCGGCGACCTCGGCCTGATCGTGGTGGATTACCTGCAGTTGATGCGTGGCTCGGGGAAGATCGAAAACCGCACCACCGAAATCTCGGAAATCTCCCGTTCCCTCAAGGCCATTGCCAAGGAGATGCGCTGTCCGCTCATCGCGATCTCGCAGTTGAACCGCGCGCTGGAAAACCGTACTGACAAACGACCCGTGATGGCCGACTTGCGTGAGTCTGGCGCGATCGAACAGGATGCGGACGTGATTCTCTTCATCTACCGCGATGAGGTTTACAACCCCGAATCGCCCGATGCTGGTACTGCCGAAATCATCATCGGCAAACAGCGCAATGGCCCCATCGGCCGGGTGCGTTTGTCGTTCATCGGTAATCTCACCAAATTCGAGAATCTTGCACCCGACCGCTACGCGGACTTCAGCTCCTTCGACTAGTGGCCAGAGCCAAAACCAAGTCCGCCTACGTCTGCGGCGATTGTGGCGCCGAGCACCGGCAATGGCAGGGCCAGTGTCTGAGCTGCGAAGCATGGAACACCCTCAGCCGGGTCAGCATCGGACCGATTGCGGAGCCTGCGATCGGCTATGCCAGTGGCACGGGGCAGGCCAAACGTCTGGGTGAGGTGTCGGCCGATGCAGCACCGAGACTGAAGAGTGGCTTTGCCGAGCTTGACCGGGTGCTTGGCGGTGGCCTGGTGCCGGGATCGGTCGTGTTGATTGGCGGCGATCCCGGTGCGGGTAAAAGCACGTTGTTGTTACAGGTTGCCTGTGGGCTTGCCGGGGCGAATGAAATTCTCTACGTCACCGGCGAAGAGTCGTTGCAGCAACTGGCGATCCGCGCGGAGAGGCTGGGTTTGCCTGCGGAACGCCTGCACGTAGCCGCGGAAACCCGCGCGACGGTCATCGCCGGTCTGATTGAGGCGCTGTCACCGAAAGTGGTCATCATCGATTCGATCCAGGTGATGCAGCTCGAGTCGGTGGACAGCACGCCGGGCAGTGTCTCCCAGGTACGTGAGAGTGCCGCGTTTTTTACCCGCCTCGCGAAGCAGACTGGCACGGTGTTCATCCTCGTTGGCCATGTCACCAAAGAAGGCAATCTCGCGGGACCCAAAGTCCTCGAACACATGATCGACTGTTTCGTGATGCTCGACTCCCCGGCCGGCAGCCGTTATCGAACCCTGCGTGGTCAGAAGAACCGCTTCGGCGCCATCAATGAGCTGGGCGTTTTTGCGATGACTGATCAGGGCATGAAGGAGGTTGCCAATCCATCGGCCATATTCCTGCAGCGTGGCGATCTGGCCTCACCGGGCAGCGTAGTGACGGTCACCTGGGAGGGTACCCGGCCGCTGCTGGTGGAAATACAGGCGCTGGTGGATCAAGTGCTGTCGGGTTACGCCAGACGAGTCGCCGTTGGCCTGGATCAACAGCGGATCGCCATGCATCTGGCGGTGTTGCATCGGCATTGCGGGATCACGCTCGCAGACCAGGATGTGTTCGCCAACGTCGTCGGTGGCGTGCGCATTACGGAGACGGGAGCGGATCTGGCCGTGCTGCTCGCGGTGCTGTCATCATTCAAGAACACGGTGTTGCCGAAAGATCTCATTGTCTTTGGTGAGTTGGGCCTCACCGGTGAAGTCCGGCCGGTGGCCAATGGCGAGCAGCGATTGTCGGAAGCCCGCAAACACGGCTTCAGCAAGGCCGTTGTGCCGTATGCAAACCGTCCGAAGAAGGTGCCAGCGGGCATGCTCGTGCACGGCGTTAAGAGCCTGCGGGGCGCGCTCGATGTGCTCGATACGCTCTGACAATTGCGGTTGAGCCAGCCGAAGAACAACAGTTAGGGGGAACGATGGACATAATACGACTCGTGCGTTCAGCTGCCAGCCTTACGTTTGTATTAATGATCGCAGCGGCCGGCCCTGCCGCCCATGCAGCCGAATCGGCGGGGTTGATCGGCTTCACCGCAGAGGCCGCCAAACAGCAGCGCCGGCTCGAAGCCGACTATCGAGCGAAGCTGTCCGCAGAAGATCAGTCGCAGTGGTCCGAGCAGCTTACGGCCAGTGCCCATCACGCGGGTTCTGCACAGACCCGGCGCAACGTCGAGCTGATTGCGGCAGCGTTTCGTGAGTGGGGATTCGACGTAGCGATTGAGGAGTTCGATATTCTGCTACCGGTACCGCTGGAGCGCTCGCTCGAACTGCTTGCGCCCACCACCTACAAGGCTTTGCTCGAAGAAGACATCGTCGACGGGGACGCAAGTTCCGCCGAGCGCGACGCCGTTCTGCCATCGTATAACGCCTTTTCCCCCGACGGTGATGTGACCGCCGAGCTCGTCTTCGTGAATTATGGAATTCCGGAAGACTACGAGGTGCTCGAGCGCTACGGCATCGATGTTACGGGCAAGATCGTGATTGCGAAATACGGCAAATCCTGGCGCGGTATCAAACCCAAGCTTGCCGGGGAACACGGCGCAATCGGCGCTCTGCTCTATTCCGATCCTGCCGATGACGGCTACGCGAAGGGTGACGTGTATCCGGTGGGAGCGTTCAAGAACGCAAGCGGCGTGCAGCGCGGCTCGGTCATGGATATGCCGTTGTATCCCGGTGATGTCCTCACCCCTGGCAAACCCGCCATCAAGGGCACGCGGCGGCTATCGCTCGACAAGGCACCGACGATTGCCAATGTACCCGTGCTGCCCATCTCCTACCGGGATGCCGAGCCGTTGCTGGCAGCCCTTGGTGGTGAGGTTGTACCCACGCAGTGGCACGGTGCGCTGCCCATCACTTATCACATCGGACCCGGACCGGCGAAAGTCCGACTCAAACTGGCTTTCGACTGGCAGCGGATCACCATTCAGAACGTGATCGCGCGCTTGCGTGGCAGCGAGTATCCCGATGAATGGGTGATCCGTGGCAATCACCACGATGGCTGGAATCACGGCGCGGCAGATCCGATCTCGGGGATGGTGGCGCTCATGTCCGAGGCCAAAGCTGTGGGCGAGCTGGCGCAAGCCGGACAACGGCCGAAGCGCAGCCTGATCTACGCGGCATGGGATGCCGAAGAGCCTGGCTTGATCGGTTCCACCGAATGGGTGGAAAAACATCTCAAGGAACTGGATGCCAAGGCCGTCGCCTATATCAATACCGATGGCAACGGCCGGGGCTTCGCCTCGGTCGGCGGCAGCCACACGCTGGAGGCTTTTTTCGATGAAGTCCTGAATTCGGTGAGCGATCCACAGACTTTGGTCTCAGTCGCCGAGCGGTTGCGCGCCGCCATTGCGGTGAACGGCACGCCGGAGCGCCGCAAGGATATGGAGTCACGCGAGACACTGCGCATCGCGCCGCTCGGCTCGGGCTCTGATTACACGCCCTTTCTGCAACACGCTGGTATTGCCTCTGCGAATCTCGGATTTGGCGGTGAGAGTG
This sequence comes from Gammaproteobacteria bacterium, assembly GCA_027293665.1. GTDB lineage: Bacteria > Pseudomonadota > Gammaproteobacteria > Pseudomonadales > Azotimanducaceae > SZUA-309. Next base: position 4,205 of record JAPUFN010000302.1, read on the forward strand.
CCCACGGCAGCTATCACACGCTCTATGACACTTTCGAGCATTTTGTCCGCTTCCGTGATCCGGGATTCCAGTACGGTGTGGCGCTGGCAGACATGGCGGGCACCGCTACCTTGCGGCTCGCCAATGCCGAAGTGTTGCCATTTCGCTTTGCTGGTCTGGTGGACAATCTGCAGCTCTACCTCAAGGAAATCGAAGAGCTGGCGGGCAAGCAACGTGAAGACGCCGAACGTATCAACAAGCTGTTGCGCGAAGACAGTTATGCGCTTGCGCTGGACCCACAGAAGCCCTTTGGCCCGCCTGGAGCGAAGAAAGCTGTGCCGCATTTCAATTTTGCCGGGCTGAAAAATGCCGTGGCGACGGTTGCGACCGCCGCCACCCGGCTGGATGCGGTACTGCAACCCGGCTCGATAGCGCCTGCGGTGCTCGAGCAGGTCAATCGCGAGCTCTACCGCAGCGAACGCACGTTGACCGCGGAAGAAGGTCTGCCCGGCCGCCAGTGGTACCGCCACCAGATTTATGCGCCGGGTTTTTACACCGGCTACGGCGTGAAAACACTGCCGCGGGTGCGCGAGGCCATCGAGGCCGAACTCTACGACCAGGTCGATGGCGAGATCGAAACAACCGCCGCCATCCTGCGCGGCTTCGCCGCCCACCTCGAGAGTATTACGGCCTTGCTGGTCAGCGGCTGAGCGGTTTGTATCTGACCCGCGTCGGCGCCGCGTCGGCTCCAGCAGCAGCCAGCCGTTTCTTATGGTCCGCCTCGTAGTCGGAGAAGTTACCGGCGAACCACTCCACGTGAGACTCCCCTTCGAACGCCAGAATGTGCGTGGCGATGCGATCAAGGAACCAGCGGTCGTGAGAGATCACCAGCACGGTGCCGGGAAAATTCAGCAGCGCTTCTTCGAGCGCGCGCAGCGTTGCCACGTCCAGATCATTGGTGGGCTCATCGAGCAGCAGGACGTTCGCCCCGCGGCGCAGCACTTTGGCCAGTTGCACGCGATTGCGTTCACCGCCGGACAGATCCCCCACCCGTTTCTGCTGGTCGGCGCCTTTGAAGTTGAAGCGGGAAACGTAGCCGCGTGAGGCAATTTCGTACTTACCGATACGGATGATGTCCTGCCCATCGGAGATCTCCTCCCAGACCGTCTTGCCGGCGGCCAGCGAGTCGCGACTCTGGTCCACGTAGGCCAGCTCCACGGTATCCCCGAGCGTCAGTTCACCACCGCCGAGTTGTTCCTGGCCGGTTATCATGTTGAAGAATGTCGATTTGCCGGTGCCGTTGCCACCGATGATACCGACGATGGCGGCGCGCGGGATGCTGCATTCCAGATTATCGATCAACAGCCGGTCGCCGAATCCCTTCTTGAGCTGACTGGCGTCGATCACCTTTTCACCGAGTCGCTCACCCGGCGGGATATAAAGCTCGGCGGTCTCGTTGCGGGTCTGGGTCTCCTGCGAAACCAATTCCTCGAAGCGCTGCAGCCGGGCTTTGCTCTTGGCCTGGCGGGCTTTCGGATTGGCGTGCACCCAATCGAGTTCTGACTTGATGGCGCGCTGCCTGGCTTTCTCCTGCGACGCCTCCTGGCGCAGGCGCAGGTCTTTGTTCTCGAGCCAGGCACTGTAATTGCCTTCAAATGGAATCCCGCGGCCGCGGTCGAGTTCTAAAATCCAGCCGGCCACATTATCGAGGAAGTAGCGGTCGTGGGTGACGGCTACCACGGTGCCGGGGAATTCGGCGAGAAAGCGTTCGAGCCAGGCAACGCTCTCGGCATCGAGATGGTTCGTCGGCTCATCGAGCAGCAACATATCCGGATTCGACAGGAGCAGGGTGCACAACGCGACGCGCCGCCGTTCGCCACCGGAGAGGGTGGCTACTTTTGCGTCCCACGGCGGCAGCCGCAGTGCATCGGCGGCTATTTCAAGCGTGCGATCGATCTCCCAGCCGTTGGCCGCGTCGATCTCGGCCTGCAGATCGCCCTGCCGTTCGAGCAGCGCGTTCATCTCATCGTCGCTCATCGGCTCTGCGAACTTCTCCGCAATCTCGTTGTACTCGTGCAGAGACGCCATCACCTCAGCCACGCCGAGCTCGACGCTGGCGCGAACATCGAGCGCCTCATCAAGCTGTGGCTCCTGGGGCAGATAGCCTACTTTGATGCCTTTTTGCGGCCGTGCTTCGCCATCGAACTCCTCATCCTCACCCGCCATGATCCGCAGCAGGCTCGACTTACCCGAGCCATTGACGCCAAGCACCCCGATTTTGGCGCCTGGGAAGAAAGACAGCGATATGTCTTCGAGAATCGTCCGCTTGGGCGGTACGATCTTGCTGACCCCCTGCATGGTGTAAACGTATTGCGCCAAAGTGCCTGTCCGATATTTGCGAACGCGCACGCTACCGAAAACTCCGCCAGCAATCTAGTACCGGGTATTAGCCTTTGGCTGCCTGCCACCAGCGTAC
>JAPUFN010000303.1 GCA_027293665.1 Gammaproteobacteria bacterium
GAAGGCTATCGCGACCAGGGCGCCAACAGCGGGCACGCGTCTATCGATACGCCTCGCAACAAGTGCCATCACCACCAGAGCAATGATTGGAATGTTGTAGAAACCGGTAAATTTTCGAATCAACTGCCACAGCCCCTCCGGCGCATACTGCAACAAAGGTGCTATCAGAAAGGAGAAGAGGGCAATGCCGATACCGGCGATACGGGCAACCCGTATGAGATCCGTGTCACTCGATGCCGGGCGCAGTGGTTGGTACACGTCGATGGCAACCAGAGTGGATGCGCTGTTTAAAAGAGAATTGAAAGAACTGAATACTGCGCCCAGCAATACCGCGAGAAAGAAACCACTGAGGTAGGTAGGCAACACATCCTTCACCAGGCGGGGATAGGCGTCGTCCATGGAGTCAAGCCCGGGCCCATAGAGATGGAATGCAATAATTCCCGGAATCATCATGAAAAACGGCACGGCAATCTTGAAACACCCGGAGATCAACACCCCTTTTTGACCCTCCGCAAGATTGCGTGCCCCGAGCGTCCGTTGAATGACGTATTGATTGGTTCCCCAGTAGAATAAATTGGCGAGAATCATCCCGGTGAACAAGGTTCCAAACGGCGTGGGATCGCTTGCGCTGCCGATGGCGTTGAGTTTCTCGGTGTGCTCGCTCGTTAACGTGTTCAGACCGGCAAGCACACTGCCGTCGCCCAGTTTCATCAGGCCGAGCAGGGGAACCGTCACACCCACGATGAGGAGTCCTATGCCGTTGAGAGTGTCGGAAACAGCCACCGCTTTGAGGCCACCGAAAATCGCATAAGCGGCGCCGATGAGCCCTATGGTCCAGATGGTAATCGTCAACGCTTCGTTTCTGGGTACCCCCAGCAACGTCGTCACATCAAACAGCTGGAGAACTGCAAGCGACCCTGAATAGAGCACGGAGGGAATTGTGACGAAGCTGTAACCCAGTAGAAACAGACCAGCAGTCGTGCGGCGAACGCGAGCATCAAATCGGGTTTCCAGGAATTCCGGCAGCGTCGTGAACCCGCCAACGAGATAGCGGGGCAGGAGAACGACTGCCATGATGATGATCGCAACAGCTGCTGTGACTTCCCATGCCATGCTGGAGAGATTGAATGCATAGGCTGAGCCATTGAGGCCGATGAGCTGTTCTGCGGACAGATTCGTCAACAAAAGCGAACCGGCAATGAAAGTTCCGGTCAAACCGTGACCGGCCAGAAAGTAGCCCTCCCGGGTGCCTGTGTGACCGCGTGTACGGCGATAGGAAATCCAGGCGACCAGACCCATGAACAGACAACAGGACAATACGGTAGTCATGAGCACACCTTACCTCAGGTAGAATCGATGGAATCTGCCAACCACGTAAGGGTAAGTTCTGAAATGTTGCAGTCCCGGCGAAATGAGTCTGGCGGTATCCGGGCTGCTTACTTGCGAACCGCGCTGTCGTTGGTCTGTCTGACGGTCGTCTTGTTGCTGCGCGCGACGCCGGCAATGGGGCTCGAGCATGTTTATCGCATCGTGGTTGCTGACGATCTACGCACAGTCACGGTCGAGGCACAGCTTGCAGGCGGCGTCACGAAATTGCAGGCACGCAATGGTACGACGTCCCGCCTCGAAGGATTGAGAACCTGCGATGACATGCCGCTCAGAGCACGCGGCAATGGCATTATCACGAGTGAATCAAATAGTTGCGTCAGGTATTCCTACCCACTGCGCAGCTCGCAACGCGAACGCATGGCTTTGCCTGATGACGTGGTCGTCAGCATCCCGAGTGAATGGCTCTGGTTGCCCTCGCTTGCGGAAGAAGATCGTTTACGCATCGAACTCGAAGTGCCCACCGGCTTAGAGTGTTCGGTACCCTGGTTGGCTGCTGGCCCAGGCGTCTACTACCTGGAGGCCTCTCCACTCAGTAGTCGCGGCGCGGTGATCATCGGTCGCTTCAGCCAATACGACCTCGATATTCCAGGCGGGCGGCTGCGGGTGGCGCTCATTGACAGTCCCGACAACCCACTGGAAGAAATCAATATCATTGCCTGGCTGCGATCGTCCGCCGCCGATGTCGCTGGTGTTTCCGGCCGCTTCCCGAATCCGCAACCGCAGATCATCGTCCAATCGGGCGAGTCCCGGCGGGATCGCCCTAGCCGTTCTGCGGTACCCTTTGGATATGTGATTCGCGACGGCGGTGAAACCGTACGGTTCTACGTCGATGCCGGTCGTCCACTGGATGATTACCTCGGTGACTGGACCGCCACTCACGAATTCAGCCACCTGTTACTGCCCTATATCGCTTCTGAACAGAAGTGGATATCCGAAGGCTTCGCAAGTTACTACCAGAATGTATTGCTTGCCAGGCGTGGTGTGTACACCGAAGAAAATGCATGGTGGCGGCTGGTTCGCTCTTTTCGTCGTGCGGCCGAGATCAGTCGACCGCCGGCACTCAATGACATCAGTGAGCGCTCATTCGGCGAAGTGAGAATGTTGATTTATTGGAGTGGTGCCGCCATTGCGCTGATGGCAGATACCCGGCTGCGAGAATTGAGCGGCGGTACCGAATCCCTGGACACCGTGCTCGCTCGTCTGCAGGAATGTTGCCTGCCATCCAAGCGCACGTGGCAGGGTGCGGAATTTTTCAACAAGCTCGATGAGCTGAGCCCGTACCCGATCTTTGTCGAGCTCTATGAAAAATACGCACATCGTCGAGGTATGCCGGATATGGTGGAGATCTACGACGATCTCGGCATAAAGCCCGCTGCGGATGGCGTGATTCTCGCCTCGCAGGCGAAGCTTGCTGAGGTGCGACGGGCCATCATGTCTCCATCCGCAACACAATCCGCTTTATAATTGAGTTCAATTCAGGGAATTCAGCTTTATGGCGATATACGAAAACGGCGATGTTGAACTCTACTACGAGGAGCATGGAGAAGGTTTTCCGGTTTTACTGATTGCTCCCGGCGGCATGTTGTCGGCAGTGTCCTACTGGACAGGCACACCATGGAACCCTATCGAGCAGCTGGCCGGCGATTACCGTGTCATTGCGATGGATCAGCGTAATGCGGGTCAGTCCCGCGCTCCAATCACCGCAGCCGATGGCTGGCACGTGTACGCGCAGGATCAACTGGCTCTCATGGATCATCTCGAGGTGGATCGGTTTCACGTGGCGGGCATGTGCATCGGTGGTCCATATGTCATGGGCTTGATTCAGGCAGCACCGCAACGGGTTGCGTCGGGGGTTATTTTTCAGAGTATTGGCCTGCATGAGAATCGCGACGCTTTCTACGACATGTTCAATGCTTGGGCGACAGGACTCAAAGCCGATCGCAGCGAGGTCAGCCCGGAGGATTGGGCTTCGTTCAGATCCGCCATGTATGACGGCGATTTTCTGTTCAACGTATCTCGTGAATTCGTGGCTGCGTGTGACACGCCACTGCTGATATTGCAGGGCAATGATCTCTATCATCCCAAGAAAATTTCTCAGGAGCTTGCAGAACTGGCGCCGAATTCGACATTTATCGAACTCTGGAAAGAAGGCGAGCACATCGAATCAGCGAAGGTTGCCGTGGCGGCTTTCCTGGCACAGAACACTCCCGGTTGAGGCACGCCGCGTATGGCGAATAAGAACTCGGTCGCGTTCGTTGGCCTCGGTGTCATGGGGTACCCGATGGCGGGTCATCTCAGTAGCGCCGGCTTCGACGTCTGCGTTTACAACCGCACGCAGGCTAAAGCGGAACGCTGGCTTGCCGAATACAAGGGTCGATCGGCTGCGACGCCAGCTGAGGCAGCCGGCGATGCTGACATCGTATTGCTCTGTGTTGGCAACGATGATGATGTCCGTTCGGTCGTCTACGGTGACACGGGCGTATTGGCTGGCATTGGCAAAGGTGCAATCCTCGTGGATCACACCACTGTTTCGGCCGATCTTGCCCGGACGCTTGCAGAGAGTTGTGCCGAACGCGAGCTCGATTTTCTGGATGCGCCCGTGTCAGGCGGCCAGGCAGGAGCTGAAAACGGCCAGCTGACGATCATGGTTGGTGGCGAGGCGACAGTGTTCGACCGTGCTGAATCCGTGATGGACCACTACGCCAAGTCGATCCGTTTGATGGGTGGTGCCGGGTGCGGCCAGCTTACCAAGATGGTGAATCAGATATGCATTGCGGGCGTGCTCCAGGGGTTGGCGGAAGGATTGCACTTCGCGGAACGCGCTGGGCTCGATCTGGCAGAAGTTGTTGCCGTGATCTCCAAGGGCGCAGCCCAATCGTGGCAGATGGAAAACCGATCAGGAACGATGGCAGAGGGCCAATTTGAATTCGGCTTCGCCGTGAACTGGATGCGCAAAGATCTGGATATCACGCTACGCGCCGGACGCAAGCTGGATGCACGTCTGCCGCTTACGGCTCTGGTCGATCAGTTTTACGCCGACGTACAAAGCTACGGCGGTGGCCGCTGGGATACCTCGAGCCTGATTGAGCGACTTCGCAGATAGGAGCAGCCGCTACTCAGATGGAAATGATACTTTCCAGCCTTCCGGAGGAGGGCCAGTCTTGCCTGGTATCGGTTGAGCAAAAGTCCAGATGTGCCCTTCAAGATCCGCGACGAAGTAAGTCAAATCGCCAAAAAAAAACTGTTCCGGTTCTCGAATGATATGAGCGCCCGCAGCTCGCGCATTCTCGCAATGCTCGGCAACATCAATTGACGAGCGGACTCTGACTGTCTGCGTGTTTACTCCATCGACAAACACCGGGCTACGATTTAGCTCTGATTGCTCGGGCAACACTGCCACTGTGTTATCCCCCCAGCCAGTCTCGGCGAAGACGAAATTATCTTGAGCGTCATGGACGAATATGCGCGTGCTAAGACCAAAAACATCACTTAGCCACTCGAGCGCGGCAAGCGGTTCCTTGTAATACAACTCGGCCACGATCCGGACTTCTTCAGTGTCGCTCATCGCAGATACCTGTAATTAATAGCCCCAGCGTCTCAGTTAATCCCTTCGTCTACGGCAGCTGTCAAGCCATGCCTTGTGCTATTGAACGATCCACCTGGCGATATTGCTGATGGCTTTTTGAAACGCGTTCATTGGGACTACTATGAGCTCATCCAATGCTATTTCTTGCGCGTCATCTGACTGCTCAAGGGCTAAATTCAGAGACGCCAAATTCACTGGCGTCAAAGTAAGTGGAGCTTCATTTGGTTGGTAAACAGTACCTATTGAATAGTATTCACCCGCTTCGACAGTCA
>JAPUFN010000304.1 GCA_027293665.1 Gammaproteobacteria bacterium
ACGCGAATTCCCTGGGGCATGGTGATTCTCTTTGGCGCCGGAATCACGATCGCCTCCGCGTTCACCGCTTCGGGTTTGAGTCAGACAATTGGCGATGGCCTTTCCGGCATTGCTGAGCTTCCCATCATCCTGATCATGCTCACGATCTGCCTAGTCGTTACGTTTCTCACTGAGACCACGAGTAACACCGCGACGACGACGCTGCTGATGCCAATACTTGCCGCTGGCGCACTGGGCGCCGGAATTGATCCGAAGCTGATCATGATCCCAGCCGCGATGAGTGCTTCCTGCGCGTTTATGCTACCCGTCGCGACCGCGCCGAACATCATCATGTTCAGCACCGGCCATTTCTCGATTAAAACCATGGCCCGTGAAGGATTCGCATTGAACATCATCGGTGCGTTCGTCATTACCGGCGTGTTGTATCTGCTTCTTACCTAACTGGACCAGTTGCGCAACCCGATCGGGTTCAGGGCTTCGCGTTAGATCTTCAACTGCCGCGTAGAAAATCGGCCAACGCTGATCGCTTTCTGAAAACAATGCAGCGAACGCACTCTCATATTCACGGTAGGTTGCTAGCGATACCATAAAGGCATTGTTTAATTCCCGCACCAACCGATCATAACGGCCACTGCCAAACGCCTGCCGATTGTTGTGATAGCAGGCGCGAACTTCGTCGAGCAACCGCTGTTTCGCCGCCAGCTTCGCAGTATCCGGCAACTGCGTCTGATACAGTTCGCGCAAAGCATCGCGCGCTGCCTCCAGTAGAACGAGGAGTCGTTGCCAGTCGCGGCGGCGCTCGAGAAAAGCGCGGTGATCCACCGCCTTGTTCTCCTGCGCCAGCCACTGCGCCATGCCTTCACCGCCGACGAAGCTCGCGAATGATTCGTTGAACGCCACATCCCCTTTGAGCCAGACCCTGCTGTGCGCGAGTTCATGAAACAGCAATCGTGCAAGATTAGCTTCAGGCCAGTGCAAAAACGTGCTCAACAATGGATCATCGAACCAGCCCAGCGTCGAGTACGCCGCGACCTCACCAAGATAGGTATCAAAACCGCGCTCAGCGAGCGATCCGGCAAAGGCCACCGCGCGGCTGCGATCGAAATAACCCCGGTAGGGCGCGCACCCGACAAACGGATAACACCAGGTTTCAGCTGCCAGCGACAGTGTGGGTGCTGCGAACAGATTCCACACGACCGCAGACGCATCGAGCGCGACATAGGTGCGATAGCGGTTCCCGGTGGCGAGATCCAGGCGGCTTTCGGCGAATTCGAGCAGCCGCTGACTGAGCAGGAGTTGCTCGCGCAGCCTGGCATCGCTCAGTGTGGGTTCGCCGCGGGCGTCGATATCACGCAACACGTCCGCGACAGGTTCACGCTGCGCGAGGAGGTGAAGCTGGCCGGAGATCGCCTGAGAGTAGTAACCTAGCGTTTCGCAGCCGCCAGCAAAAAGCACTGAGGCAAGAATTGCGCCGACAGCAAGCTTCCTAGGAAACTGGTGCACGGGCAGGTCCTATGTTAAGTAATCGAACCATGAATTTCCTGAAAGGCAGCTTAGCGACAATTTTCGTGATCATGAATACCGTGATTGCCTGTACCCCTCTGTTTCTGGCTGGTCTGATTCGTTTGCCGCTGTCGGGGGCTGCCCGCTCCAGGCTGGACCGTAGCATGGATCTCGTCATCGAATACTGGGTCAGTTGCAATAGACGCCTGTTTGACCTGTTGCGGATCACCAACGTCGAAGTCACCTGGGATGGCGGCGAAGGCTTGAGTAAAAAGCGCTGGTATATCGTAATCAGCAACCATCAGAGCTGGGCCGATATTCTCATACTGCAAACCCGCCTGTGCGGGCACATCCCCCCCATCAAGTTCTTCACCAAACAGCAGCTGATCTGGATTCCATTTCTGGGAGTTGCGATGTGGCTGTTGGGATTCCCTTATGTCCGCCGCATGAGCAAGCGTCAGATCGCAGAAAATCCGAAGCTGGCAGAGATTGACCGACAATCGACTCTCAGCGCATGCGCCGGCTTCCGCAACCATCCAACGACTGTACTAAACTTTCTCGAAGGCACGCGCTTCACGCCGGAAAAGCATGCCCGGCAGGACGCCAGGTTCCGATCTCTGCTCAACCCGAAGATCGGCGGCCTTGTCTACACCCTCGCAGCGCTGGAAGACCGGCTCCACTACTTCGTCGACGTGACAATCGAGTACCCTGATGGCATTCCAACATTCTGGGAGTTTATGAAGGGCGAGTGCCACAACGTCCAGATGCTCGTGCATTGCCGGGATATCCCGGCGACACTGGCGGCAAGTCATGAGTTCGAAGACATACGCGTCGCCCTTGTGCCCTGGATCGAGGACCTCTGGCAGGAGAAGGACGCACGCCTGCGTGTCGGCAACGACATCTCCGAGACCTCTCAGGCGGTGCTGTAATGTATCAGGAACACTTTCATCTCAAGCAGGAACCGTTCTCAATCGCACCGGATCCGAGCTTTCTCTATCTGAGCCGTGCTCATCGCGAGGCACTGGCCCATCTGATGTACGGCTTTTCTCACGGCGGTTTCGTGCTCATTACCGGCGAAGTAGGCACCGGCAAAACGACGTTGTTGCGCAACCTCCTGAAGCAGACACCACCTGATCTCGATGTCGCGTTCATCCTCAACCCCAGGTTAACCGTTCGCGAGCTGCTGGAAACACTTTGTGATGAACTGGGCGTTACCTATGACTCCGAGTCGACACAGACCGTCAAACAATTCATAGACGCCCTGAACAGACACCTGCTCGCAACCCACCACAATGGCCGCAGCACCGTGGTCATCATTGATGAAGCCCAGAATCTTTCACCCGCAGTACTTGAGCAGATACGGCTCCTGACGAATCTCGAGACCGACGAAAAAAAACTCCTGCGAATCATTCTGCTCGGCCAGCCCGAACTTGCGGAGCTGCTTGCACGCCAGGAACTAAGACAACTTGCCCAGCGGATCACCGCCCGCTACCACCTCGCCAGTCTCGACCGACAAGACAGCTACGCCTACGTCATCCACCGGCTGAGCCGGGCAGGCGGTAATCCGCACATTTTCACTCGCGGCGCGCTGGCGCGACTGTACCGTCTGGCGAAAGGCATACCGCGGATCATCAACGTAATCGCCGATCGGGCACTGCTCGGTGCCTATGTCGAGGACCGCCAGCGGGTGACCGCAGCAGTCGTCTCGCGCGCCGCCGACGAGGTATTGGGACGGCGACCCCGGATACGCACCTGGCTTGTGACCGCTGCAGTCTGTATCGGTCTGGCCGGCGTTGCCACGGCGTATTTTCTACCGGACTCCCTGCCGGGTTTCCCAGTCAATCGCATTGATTCGGTCAGGCAACCCGGGGCAGCCCCAGCGGCGAGCGCAGCCGCGGTAGCCATGGCCGGCCAGGACGCTGAACCACTGTCACAGGGGGTACCGGGCACGACACTACCGATGACCCGCAAGCCCACACCCACAGCCGGTGAAAAAGCCGCCGAGAGTCCGGCCGCCTCAGGTACACAATCTCGCGCAGGCAAT
>JAPUFN010000305.1 GCA_027293665.1 Gammaproteobacteria bacterium
GTGCTGAATGCTGCGACGCAGGACGCGCTTCGCTTCGGCGTGGTACCGGCAACGAGCGAGCGATTCCTGCGTGCTCAGATTGCAGCCGCAAAGGAAATTCAGGCGTACTGGTTCGGCCGTTGGCGGACTGAAGGTGGGCCGGTAGACGCAGCCGATCTCGTCTCTGAAATAAGACCGGAACTAATACGCCTCGGTACGCAAGTACTGGCAGCATTGCAACAGCGCGCTGATCCTCACGACTGGAATGAGTTCGCGCGCACGGTGGCCGTTACCGGTCTCAGCGAGAAATCGCTGGCAGCTTTGTATCGCGCGGTCGCTGAGATTCGATTATTTGAACATCGATTGGCGCAGATACTCTCGACGGGTCAGATGCGCATCGGCACTCCCGGCGACTACGCGCCATTTTCAGTCTGGTCCGCCGACACTGGTTCGTACCTGGGGATCGACGTCGATCTGGCGCGGGAACTGGCCGCAGCACTCGGTGTGGAGCCGGTTTTCGTCGAAACGTCCTGGCCCACGCTGCTGAAAGACCTTGCAGCCGGTCGCTACGACATCGCTGTGGGCGGCGTGTCCCGCACGCGCGATCGCGAGAAGCTGGGATACCTGTCGAGTGCATATCACGTAGGCGGCAAAACACCAATTGCGCGCTGTAGTGACGCGGCCCGCTTCGCCACGCTGGCCGGGATTGACCAGGCAGATGTGCGGCTGATCGTGAACCCGGGAGGTACCAACGAACGCTATGTGGATCAGCACATTCACCGGGCGCAAAAAACCGTTCATGATGACAATCTGACGATCTTCCAGGAAATTCTCGATGGCACCGCAGACGTAATGATCACTGATCGCATCGAGGCGCAATGGCAGGTATCCCGGCGGCCGGGGCTTTGCCTGACAATGCCCGGAACCCTGACCCATCAGGAGAAGGCCTTTCTACTCCCGCAGGACGCGCAGTGGCTGGATTTCGTCAACGGCTGGCTGGATCAGCAAATTGCTGCTGGCACTGTGGCGGCAACTTTTAAGCGGCATCTCGAGGAGAACGCTCCCGAGGTAAACACTCGCGAGGTACCCGAGTGACCAATCCGAATTCACCTGTGATCGTTGGCGTTGGCCAGTTTCTGAACCGGTTGCAGGATCTGGAAGAAGCTTTAGAACCCCTGGAGATGATGCTGCGGGCGATGGACCGTGCTGAGCAGGACACGGGTGTCGGTGACCTGCTGCAGCAGGTCCAGTCGGTCAGGGTCATACGCGGCGTGTGGCACTATGCAAACCCGGCGCAATATCTGGCGCAGCGAATCGGCGCGGTTGCGACGTCCGGATCCGCAGGTGTGCAGAGCGTAGGCACACTGTTCGGTGGCAATCAGAATCAGGCCGTCGTTAATCGTACCGCTGCGTCGATTCTCGCGGGCGATCTCGACCTCGTCGTCATAACAGGCGCCGAAAACGGCTACAGCGCGGGCAAGGCGCGCAAGGCGGGGGTCAAGCTCGAGACAACGGAAACACCCGGTGATTACGATCTGCTGATTGGTGCGCAGAAGCCCGAGCATCATGACTTTGAAATTGCAAAGGGCATTCGCGCCGCCATTCAGGTTTATCCGATGTATGAGAACGCCATTCGGCATCATCGTGGTGAATCGCTGGGCGCCCATATGGATCGAGTATCCTCACTCTGGGCGAGATTCAACGATGCGGCGCTGACAAATCCCAATGCCTGGGTGCAGGAGGATTACAGCGCCGAACAGATTCGCACACCTTCAGCGGCAAACAGACAAATCAGTTTTCCGTACACCAAGTTAATGAACGCAAACATGTCCGTTGACATGTCTGCCGCGTTGATCATGTGTTCGGTGCAAAAAGCCAGGGCTCTCGGCATAGCGGAACAATTGTGGGTTTACCCGTATGCCGGCGTGGAAGGCTACGACCATTTCTCAGCGTCGGTCCGGGAGAATTTTTACAGTTCGCCGGGAGTCAGACTTGTCGGCAAGAAGCTGTTTGAGCTCACAGCAACCGATGTCGCTGATCTGACTTTTGTGGATCTTTACAGCTGCTTTCCCTCGGCGGTGCAGATTGCCGCGATGGAGCTTGGACTTGATGAAAACCGTCCGCTGACCGTAACCGGTGGGCTTACGTTTGGCGGCGGTCCGTTGAACAACTATGTGATGCACAGCATTGCCCGGATGGTGGAGTTGTTGCGGGCGGAACCGGGAACGCGGGGCCTGGTGACTGCCAATGGCGGCAATCTTTATAAACATGCGCATGGAATTTACTCCGCCGCAGCACCAGTGCAGGATTTTCAGTTTGCCAACGTCCAGGCTGAGATCGACCGACTGCCGTCGAAAAACTGTCTCGCGAGCTACCAGGGTCCAGCGACCATCGAGTCATACACAGTGATGTATTCGGCGGTGGCACCAACTGTGGGGCATGTGGCCTGTTTGACGCCTGCGGGCGAGCGAACCTGGGTCAATACAGAAGATCCCGAACTCATGGGTGCAATGGCGAGTGAGGAGTTTTGCGGACGGCCGGTAAAAATCGACAGCGCCGCCCAGTTAAGCGTGCTCGCATAATTCGACGACAGTTCGTCTAAGTCTGGTTGTGGCTTCCCAAGACCGGAAAGCGTGGCTCACCGGGGCAGGTCATTACCAGTGAGGAACCGTCTGCCAGACGGGATTGAATCAGGCTGAGAATCGGAATGCGATGTTCGGGAGAGGCGGCGCAATAGTCACCCTGAATGTCCGCCAGGAGATCGGCCGTATAGTAGATCGTGTGATTTCTGCCTTCATAGTCGAACGTCGTTGCACAACCGGCAAGCAGAACGAGGAATAGCGGCAGTGTTTTGCTCAGCGAGCGGCAAATGTCCATGCTGCGAATACAAAGCGATATGAATTAGGGTCTGTGAGGTAAGTCACGACTTGGTTGACCCCATCGCTTTCAAGCAGACAATGGTGCGTAGAAAGGTGGAAACAAAGGTGACTTTTTCCACCCATACAGGGCTGAGGTATACTCGGCGGCTTGTCTGAAGCAATAAGAATGGGCCTTGCAGGGTCACCACCGGGGGGAATTATGGAGGGGGGAAAGATGTACCAGGATTGTCCAACGCGCCGCTCATTGCGCTGGTTTTCAGCGCTTAGCGTGACGCTGTTGCTCGTTTCTTCGATCGCCGCGGCCGCACAGAGAGGCACCGAGAATGGTCAGTGGCGATATCTCGGGGGCGACTCCGAGCACACTCGATATCTGCCAGCCGATCAGATCAACGCCGATAACTTCAACGATCTGGAAGAGGCCTGGATTTGGGATGGCGCAAGCTTCGCAGCCCGCAGTGGCCGTTCCACGCCTTCCTACATAGACGGCGTGCTCTACACCGTTGCTGGGCCGCGCCGTCATGTCGTCGCCATTGACCCGGCCAACGGTGAGACCCTGTGGTCGTACCGCGAACCCCACACGGCGCGCTGGGAATACTCCATGCGCAAGGATTACGGTAAAGGTATCGCCTACGCGGAAGTCGATGGTCGCGGCATCATCTACATCGTCTCGCCGGGGTTCTTTCTGACAGCGCTCGATGCGAAAACCGGACGCCCACTGGAAGGGTTTGGCAAAAAGGTCGCCGTCGAGGGCTTCCCGGACACCGGTGTTGTCGATCTGCTCGCAGACCTGGGCCACCCGTATGACCCCTACGATGGGATCGATCTCGAGACGGGTTACATTACTTCGTCTTCGCCACCGATTGTCGTAGGCGATGTCATCGTGGTGGGTAATTCTGCGGAACAGGGTTACAACCAATCGAGAGTCGAAAACATACCGGGTGACATACTCGGCTACGACGCCCGCACCGGCAAATTTTTGTGGAAGTTCAACGTCCTGCCGGGGCCGGGAGAATTTGGTCACGACACCTGGGAAAATGATGCGTGGCAGTGGACGGGCGATATTTCTTCCTGGGCACCACTGTCGGCCGACCAGGAACGCGGCATTGTCTACGTTCCAACAAACGGGGCCACGCTTGATTTCTACGGTGGGTTCCGTCCGGGAGACAATCTCTTCAGCACCAGCCTGATTGCACTCGATGTCAAAACCGGTAAGCGGCTGTGGCACTACCAGATGGTGCACCACGACATCTGGAACTACGATACGCCGACTGCACCGGTGTTGCTGGATGTTGAGATCGATGGCAAGTCTGTGCCGATTGTTGCGCAGGCAACCAAACAGTCTTTCGTCTACACGTTCAACCGGGTTACCGGCGAGCCCATCTGGCCGATCGTCGAACGGCCTGTCCCGGTCTCGCGAGTTCCTGGTGAAAAACTGTCGAAGACGCAGCCCTTTCCAACCAAACCGGCACCTTACGACATCCAGGGACTGACCCACGATCAGCTGATGGATTTCACACCGGAACTGCGTCAACTCGCGATCAAGGCAATCCAGGACTTTGAAATCGGACCGCTGTTCAACCCGCCGCTACACCGAGACAACGATCTCGGTAAGACGGCGGCATTGTGGTGCCCGGGGGACATTGGCGGAGTCAACATCGATGCCCCGGTTGCCGCAGATCCTGTGGCTGGCGTCCTCTATGTGCCTTCCCGCACGCATTGCAGCAGCAGAATTGTCGCGCCGGGTGTCGAGAGAGATGCGATGATCAAGGCACCAACCGGGTCGACGATTGCCGACTACGCCGTGTTGCGTGCAACCGGCATCAGGGGGCCAGATGGACTTTCCATCTACAAGCCGCCGTACTCCAGGATCACCGCCATTGACATGAACACGGGCGAACACCTTTGGATGATTCCAACCGGTGAGACGCCCGATCTGGTGCTGGATCATCCGGATCTCCAGGACCTGGATATTCCCAACACGGGCGTCATGATGCCGGCGCCGATCACCGTCACCAAGTCTCTATTGCTGTACACCTCCAGGTCCAGCGACGGCACGCCAGCTCTGTTCGCGGTCAACAAAGCAACTGGCGAGCAGATTGGCAAGGTCGAAGTTGAGGATCAGACACGCTATGGCACGATGTCCTATGTTCACGAAGGCAGGCAATACGTGGTGCTGCAGACGGGGAGCAAACTGACGGTACTGTCGTTGCCGTTTTCTGAATAAGCAGTGGCCGATGAGTTGAAATTAAAGTGAGTCGCGAGTGTCAGTTGTTGATTTTGTGAGTTGCCGCGGTGGTGCCGGGCGAATGGTGCTCGCCGCTGGGTTGGGAGCAGCTCTGAGCATCGCAGCCGTCTTTCCCGCAGTCGCGGATCAGCGCACGACCGCTGATGCGGTCTACACCAAAGCCCAGGCGAAGAAAGGCGAAAAGCTCTTCAAGCAAAACTGTCTGGTCTGCCACGATAAGAAATACTTCCGACCGGTGTTGCAAGTCTGGAATGGACAGTCGGTCGGTATTTTTTACGACATGATGGCGGGATCGATGCCGGAGACCAATCCAGGCGGCATGCTGGACCGCGAATACGTCGACATCCTGGCGTACATATTCTCGCTCAGCAAATACCCGGTCGGCGAGGAAAAGCTCGACTATCGTGGCGGTAAACTCAACGAGATCGTGATTTTCGACCCCTGATGGGCCTGCGCGCGCTAGACGCGGTCGAGCGCGACGGCCATGTTTTCGAGTGCCTGGCTGACCAGATGGCGGGAGGTCGCGAGATTCATGCGCATCCGGTTGTCGCCACCCACACCGTAGCGGAATCCATCATTGAGCTGGACACCGGCGTTCTCAACAAGATAGAGCTCGATCATGTTTTCCGGTTCCAGCGCTGTCTCGCCCGGCGCAAGTTTCCTGTTTGCCTCCTCTGCCATCTCTCGCGCACCAATCTTTTCAGCGAGTTCGGATACATCCAACCATGCGAGATAAGTACCTTCAGGCTTGTAGAACTTGACGTGTGGAATCCGCTTGTTGATGAACTGGGCAGCGTATTCCATGTTCTGGTCGACATAAGCCGTGACCTCGTCGAGCCAGTCGCCTGCTTCGTTATAGGCTGCTTCAGACGCTGCTACCGCAAGGGAATTTACGGCTGTGTTGTGGCCGGTGGCTTTTATGCGGGCAATGTAGTCTGCGTTGTCCGAGAAGAAGTAAGCACACTTGGTTGCCGCCAGATTGAATGACTTGCTGGTCGATTTAAAGGTCACGCTGTTGCGCACAATAGACTCATCAGGAATTGCGCTGAAGGGTGTGTAGCGATGGCCAGTGTTGACGAAATCGCAATGAATTTCGTCAGACAACACCACCACACCTTTGCGCGCGCAGATCTCACCCAGCGCCTGCATATCCGCAAGCGACCAGCAATTACCGGTGGGGTTTTGTGGATTGCAGAAGATGAAGGACGTTACCCCACTGTCGATGCGGCGTTCGAAGTCCTCGAAGTCGATGCTGTACTCGCCGTTTTCATAGTGCAGGGGACATTCCTCGGCGACGCAACCGGCTTTCTTAACGGTCGAGTAAAACGCGCTGTAGGTTGGAGGCAGCAACAGCACTTTGCTGGATGGTGGTGAGAATGCACGCAGCGCGCTGAGAAGAGCGGGATTGACCCCGTTGGCATTCACCAATCCTTCTGGCTGGATCTCGATACCATAACGCGCGCGGTTCCAGGTGATGATGGATTCGGCGTAAGAATCGGGCATGTAGATGTAGCCATAATTCTCATGCTCGACGCGGCGTAGTATTGCCTGAGTGATTTGCGGGGCGCATTTGAAGTCCATGTCGGCAATACCCATGGGTACAGTGATGTTTTCCCGGCCGAACTTCTCGATTTGCTTGTCCCACTTGTAACAGTCGGAGCCGATCCGATTGTAGATGGTGTCTAGATCGTATTTGCCGTGATGCGGCTTGGGTGGTGCCGCGGCAACAGGCGCGCCTGCGGCGATCGATCCTGTGCCGACTGCACCAGCTACGGCAGTTAAACCGGCATTCCTGAGAAACGCGCGGCGATTCAGTTCCAGCGTTTGCGACATCCTTCCCCTCCAGGTAAGTCTGCAGCTATAGATTACTCTCTTCTACCAAGCCGGCAACTTGCTGCCGCCGGTCGCACGACGATGGCGCGATGGACGGCTTCCAGCGTATATTCCGGAGCCTGGTGATTCTGGGAATCTGGAACCTTGCAATTGAGACTCGTCCTAGCACTTTTGGTTGGATTGTCCGCAGTGGCCTGTACCGCCGATCTTCATCAGGCTGCAGATGCGGGAGATGTGGCAACCGTTCGCCAGTTGCTGGCAGCCGGCCAAGCCATCGATGCGCGAGACGGCCTGGACATGACGGCGTTGCACAGAGCTGCACGAAGTTGCCAGCTGGCGGTGGCAGGGCTTTTGCTTGAACAGGGTGCTGAAGTCGATCTCGTCACGCGCTTTGCAGCCACCGCTTTATATCTCGCGGTCGTCAATGAGTGCCCGGAAGTCGCCCGCGGGCTGCTTGATGCCGGTGCGGATGTCGACCTGCCGGGGGCGACAGGCATAACGCCGCTCGAGATCAGTGCCGGGGATGGGCAATTGTCGATAGCCCGCCTGCTGATCGAACATGGTGCGAGCGTGGATAGCCGTAACATAGCTGGCTGGACGCCGCTGATGGTCGCCGCCCACCGGGGTCATCCCGATGTGCTGCAGCTGTTGCTGCAAAGCGGTGCGGACACTCGCCTGACCGATGAACTTGGGCAGGACGCCTATCATCATGCGACTCAGACGACCTACTTTGTTCAGGAAAACGCTAGGCAATCGCTGCAACCGCCTTCTGACAACGCTGCAGCAGTCAAGCTGCTCGAGACTGCGCGCCGCGAAAGTATAACACCCTGACCCGCGCGCGGATTGCGCTGTTCGTCTTCTAATGGCGTACCATACCTAACAAAGTCGACCGGACAGAGAACTCCGGCAACATGTGCGAAAAAACACTATATGGTCCACTGGAGGGAAATAGACTGACACTTTTGTCGGCCGCCTCGTGAGCGACGCTACTGTGCTCGGCACGCTGGATATCATCGTGCTTGTTGCCTACCTCGCTGCGCTGTTTGCGATGGGATTTTCGTTCGCACGCAAAAACACAAGCACGGAAGAGTACTTTCTCGGTGGCCGGCGGTTCAGCGGTTGGGTAATCGGCTTGAGCCTTGTCGGTACATCAATCAGCTCAGTCACGTTTCTGGCGTATCCGGGTGATGCGTTCAGAACTGCCTGGCTGCGCTTTCTACCGAACCTGATGCTGCCGGTTGCCGTGGTGGTTGCCGCCTACTTCTTCCTACCCTTCTTTCGCCGCGGCAACACGACCACCGCGTATGAATTTCTCGAGGAGCGATTCGGACCGTCTATTCGCGTCTATGGCGCAGCAACGTTTATCGTTGGCCAGATTGTCAGAGTCAGTCTGATTCTCTATCTGATCTCGCTGGTACTGCAGGAAGTGACCGGCCTCGATGCTGTGTGGTGCGTGGTTATCGGGGGAGGAGTGGTGGCGGTCTATACGATCGTCGGCGGAATCGATGCGGTGATCTGGACCGATGTAATTCAGACAATCGTTTTACTGCTGGGTGGAATTGTCTGTTTCTTCGTGATCGTTAATGCACTGCCCGGCGGCATTGAGCAGTTGATTGGTGTTGCAGTAGCAGACGGTAAGCTCGCATTTTCTGAATTGCGCGATGGCAGCCTGCACGAGGTGGGATGGAATCTCAGCCTCTTCGACAAGACCGCGACGATGATGCTGCTGGTTGGCCTTGTGATGTTTTTGACGGAATACTCGAGCAATCAGAATACCGTCCAGAGATTCTGCGCTTCAAAGAGCGATGCAGATGCGCGTCAGGCCATGTTTATCTGCGCACTGGTCAGCGTGCCGACCTGGGCGTTTTTCATGTTCCTTGGTACGGCGCTGTATGTTTTCTTTCAGGTGTTTCCGACAGCTGCGGCTGAAGAGATGTTGCAGGGAGCGCGCAAAGCCGAAGAAATCCTGCCGTACTTTGTTGCCCACCACCTTCCGGGTGGACTCGTTGGCCTGGTGATTGCAGCGGCACTCGCCGCGGCCATGTCATCGCTTGATTCAAGCATCAATGCCATATCGACCGTGTCCATTCATGATGTTTACCGGCGCTTCGCCCGAGTTGAGCGCTCGGATCGGCACTATCTCCGGGTAGCCCGGATCATTGCCGTGGTGGTGTCGCTGGTCATGGGAGGCGGCGCATTGCTGCTATTGGCGACCGAAACCAAAACCCTGCAGGATACAGCGACGATCGTTCTGTCATTGCTCGCGGGCGGTCTTCTCAGCATATATCTGATTGGATTCTTCTCCACGCGAGGAGATGCCCGCCATATATTGTGTGGTATTGCCGGTACGATGTTGTTCACGGCCTGGACGATTCTCAGTGCCAGAGCGCTCCTACCGGAGACATTGAGCTTTCCGTTCGATCTGTACTATGCCGGATTTCTGGGTAATGTGGTCATGTTCCTGGTGGCCTTTGGTTTGAGTTTTTTCTGGCTTTCTCCGGCTAAAGGGAAGTAACCGCTGATGCGTTTGATGTATCTGCTTTTCGCGCTGGTTCTGGCGATGCTCGGCATGTTGATCTGGATAATGCTGCTGCCTGAACCGGCGTTGTCCACGGGCGGTCCCCACCCTGATCTTGCGCAGATGAACGCGGGTGGCGACGGACTCGCCCGGCTCGGTGACACTGTGGCCATCCTGTATTGGTTGCAGGTCGTGGCGCAATTTTTCATGATTCTGCTCATCGCACTCGGTGTGCACGAAGCCAAGCGCACGGCTCTCTTCTGGGGCGTGATCGGTGCGATCCTGCTGCTCTCCCTCGGCGTATGGACTGCGCTCTATCTGAGCTACCTCGGCTATCTCGATACGGGTGAAACGGGCTATCTGCTCGGCTTTCCGACCGCTACAAGCGTAATGCTCTTTGGCGTCTGGGCAACCGGCGCAAGTCTGTGTCTGCTCTATGTCGCAGGCTTCAGGCGTTTCATCTTTTCAGCAGAAGACGAAGCTGCCTATGAAGCGCTCCTGGCGGAGGCATTAAAGCCATCGATTCCGGACGACGGGTACGACGGTTCGTCTGACGCGACTGAAGGACGATGATGGAAGCCGCAAGATCCGAAATTACGATTGGGTTGGTCGCGGCCTACATGGTTTTTTGCGTGGTTGTCGGCATCTGGGCGATGCGCAGAACGCGCAACAGCAGCGATTTCTTCGTGGCCGGACGCCACCTTGGACCATTGGTCGTGGCACTTGCCGTTTTCTCCAGCACTTTGAGCGGGTTTGGATTTGTTGGCGGGCCGGGGCTCGTCTATTCCAGTGGTATGAGTTCCATGTGGATGGTCATCGTTTCCTCGTTCGGTTACGCGATTGGTTTTTTCCTCATTGCCAAACGGATTCGCATGATCGCGGGGGTGCGCAATTCATTGTCGCTGCCGGATGTGATCGTGGCGCGTTATGACAGTCAATGGGTGGGTGGTCTGACTGCCGTGACCATTCTCCTGGGCGTGATGGGTTATCTCGCAACGCAGATTCTCGCAATGGCGCTGGTCCTGCAGTCCATTCTGAGCGCAACCGAGATGTTCGCCGACATTTCCCTTGTGACCTGCGTCGTCTGGTCGCTTGGCGTATTGATTTTCTACAGCGCGACCGGCGGTATCGTCGCCTCCGTTTACACCGATGTCGTGCAGGGTTCTATCATGGCGCTCGCCGGACTGCTCATTTTATTAACCGCTTCCAACGTGTTCGATGGCGGATTGCCGCAAGCTGTGAATACGATCCTGGCGGATGACGGTGAAGCCGCAATGCCTTTCGGCACGCTCGGTGTCGTCACAGCACTTGGCTGGGCATTCGTCTTCGGCGTTGGCCTGGCTGGGCAGCCACATCTGATCACCAAGATGATGATGAACCGAAATATTTCCGATAACCGGATAATCTTCCCGGTCTGCCTCATCGGTTATGTGCTGGCTGCGTTGCTGTGGTTTTCCGTGGGAGTTGCCATGAGAGCGGCGGCGATAGACGGTGAGATCCTGCCGTTGACTGCGTCAGATGCGGCAGCTCCGGTCTTCCTGGCGATATTTGCCCACCCAGTGCTTGCCGGAATTGTGTTTGCAGCTCTGTTTGCTGCAATCATGTCCACGTCAGACGGCTTTTTGAATATCGGAACTGCAGCACTGATTCACGATCTCCCGAAAGCCATTCGTGGCAGAAGCATAGAGCGGGAATTGTTCTGGGCGCGAGTCGTTACTGTTGCGATTACGCTTGTCGCAGCCGCTTTCGCACTGTATTCCTACTATGGCAATGATCGGTTGGTGGCGTTGTTGGGAGCATTTGGTTGGGGAACTTTTGCCGCGGCACTCGTGCCCGTGGCGGTATTCGGCCTCAACTGGAAGCGAGCGACCGCGCCCGCTGCAATCGTTGCGATTGTTGTCAGTCTCCTGATTAATTTCGGCATCGAAATATTCTCCATTCAACTGCCGTTTGGCGTGAGTGGTCCGTATCTGGCGATCATCGTATCGCTCGCGCTTTTCATGCTCGTGTCCTTCATGAGTAAGCAACCAAAGCTCGCAAAAGACATAGAACGAATCCTCGAGTTGTAGCGTGGAGCGAAAAAATCACATCGATGTGTTTGGCGCAAGTGTGCTCATCTCGTTCAGTGTGTTACTCGGTTTCAATCAGGCGCTTGTCAAATTAGTGAATGACGGGTTCGCGCCCGTGTTTCAAGCAGGACTCCGATCGGCCTGTGCGTTTCTTCCGGTGCTTGCGTTTGCCTGGATCGCCCGCCGCCGTCTCTCCGTGACTGATGGCACGTTGGGTCCGGGAATAGTGAACGGCTTGCTTTTTTCAGGCGAATTCTGCCTGTTGTTTCTTGCGCTCGACTACACCAGCGTAGCGCGGGTTTCATTGTTTTTTTATACGATGCCGTTCTGGGTGGCTGTTGGCGCGCACTTTCTGATTCCTGGCGAACGGCTTACCCGATCGCGCATTGTGGGACTTGCAATCGCGTTGGCAGGCGTGACTCTTGCGCTGTCTGGCGATGATGCTCCAAGCGCTGGCACCAGGGCATGGCTTGGGGATCTGCTGGCCGTGGGAGGCGGCGTATTGTGGGCTGGCATTGCACTGCTGACGCGGACCACGAGATTATCGAGTGCAACTCCGGAGATGAATCTGCTCTACCAATTGGCCGTGTCTGCTGTCCTGTTGTTGGCAGTCGCACCGTTGTTTGGCGAACCGATTCGTGAGGTCACCCCGGCGATTCTGGGTATATTCACGTTTCAATTTCTCGTGGTAGTCGCGTTCGGCTTCGTCGTCTGGTTCTGGATACTCGTGATATACCCCGTGTCCGATATGGCGTCTTTCGGTTTGTTGACACCAGTATTTGGTGTTTTCTTCGGCTGGCTGATATTTGACGACGAGCTGACATTGAGCTTCATACTGTCGCTCGCGCTGGTGGGTTCAGGAATATTTCTGATCAACAGCAGGCGCGGCTGAATACCAGGCATCCTCATGCTCGGCAGCCACCCTACGTCACGCTGCTGTGATTCTCTTCGGCCCGTGTTGCAGCCGAATTCTCGGCTTCGAAAAGTTCTCTATTGGCCCGGCGTAGAAAAACCAGGCCGATGGCAGCGTTGAAGAGCAGAAAGAAGTTGTGCTGGACGAACCCGAACACCGCCATTTCGGCCACGTGGTCTGGAAACAGTGTGGGCCACATCGTGACCGCAACTGCGCGGAAAGGTCCCGGCACAAGAGTGCCAAAAAAGATGACGGGCAGCACGCCGATCATATACAGCAGCGGTATGTCCACTCCGAAAAGACCGGCGGATACGGAGTAGACCCAGACAGCGGCAAGCAAAGCCGGTGATCGCAGCAACATGATCGTGGGGTAGTAGCCCGGGGGTGCCTCACGGAACGATTTCAGCAAGGGTCGTTGTCTCAGTTTGATA
>JAPUFN010000306.1 GCA_027293665.1 Gammaproteobacteria bacterium
TGGGCCCCATTTAAGTCAAGGTACTCGATCACGTCCTGCAGGTTCAGCAGACTCACCACAGGCACGCCGAGTTCCACGGCAAGCTCCGCGACCGCCGTTGTGCCAGCGGCACGCCGTTCCTGCCGATCAAGCGCAATGACGACACCGGCAAGTGTTGCCCCTGCAGCAAGCACCATGCTCGCGGCCTCACGAATGGCCGTGCCAGCCGTGAGCACATCGTCAACCAAAAGCACACGGCCACTGACATCGGCGCCCACGAACTCGCCGCCTTCGCCATGATCCTTGGCTTCTTTGCGATTGAACGCCCAGCCAACGTCGGCACCCTGCGCAGCCAGGGCCTGTGCTGCCGCTACCGCAATCGGAATGCCTTTGTAGGCCGGGCCGAAGACCAGGTCAAAATCGACGGCCAATGCCGAAATTCGAGCAGCATAGGCCGCACCAAGCTGGCTGATGGCCGAGCCGCTGTTAATGTGTCCCAGATTGAAAAAATAAGGACTGCGGCGACCGGATTTCAACGTGAAATCACCAAACTTCAGCACCTGTTGCTCGATGAGCAGCGCAAGCAGGGCGGTTTTGTCCAATTCTGTCGGCAACATCGTCACAACACTTCCTTCAGCGCGGCAATCTGCAATTCGACCAGCTGTCGAGTACCTTTTTCGGCCAGCGCGAGCATCGCCGCGAGTTCCTCGCTGGAGAAGGGCTGTTGCTCGGCCGTGCCCTGAATTTCAACGAAGCCGCCACTTGCCAGCGCCACCACATTCATGTCGGTTTCAGCCGTGGAGTCTTCGGCATAGTCCAGATCGAGAATCGGTGTCCCTTGCCAGATTCCCACGGATACAGATGCCACATGTGACCTGAACGCCGCCTGAACCCCGACTCGCGCCAGCGCGTCGGCAAGCGCCACCGAGGCACCGGTGATCGACGCCGTGCGGGTTCCACCATCAGCCTGAATTACATCGCAGTCCAGACGCACCGTCCGCTCGCCCAGTGCGGCCATGTCCACCGCCGCCCGCAGGGATCTGCCGATCAACCGCTGAATCTCCACCGTGCGGCCGCCCTGTTTACCGCGTGCGGCTTCGCGATCCACACGGGAGTGGGTGGAACCGGGCAACATCCCGTATTCGGCCGTTATCCAACCCCGACCTTTGCCACGCAGAAATCCCGGGACGGAATCTTCCACACTCGCCGTGCAGATGACTCGCGTGCCGCCAAATTCCACGAGCACCGAGCCTGCTGCATGATCGGTGAAGCCACGGGTAAAACGAACCACTCTCAATTCATCGGGTGCTCGGCCGCTGGGCCTGGTTATGGTCATTGTTGTATTCCATGAGCTGTTGAGAAATTGCGCTCCCGACATTATAGGTCGCAGCCTACTTTTACCCAATGAGCGCGGTACAATGCGCATCTGCAATTTTAAAGATGTTTCAATGGTCAACAGCATGACCGCGTTCGCCCGCGCGCAAACTGAGCTGGATGGTTTGTCGGTGACGTGGGAGATCCGATCGGTTAACCATCGTTTTCTCGAGACTCAGTTCAGGCTTCCCGACCAGGTGCGCTCGCTGGAGCATAAGCTGCGCGAAACACTGCGCAAACACCTCAGCCGCGGCAAAATCGACTGCGCGCTACGCCTTGAACAGCAGGCGGGCGAAAATACGCTCGCACTGAATCGCCCGCTGTTATTGCAGATACTGGCGGTACTTGAGCAGATTCGGCGCGACGCGCCAGAACTTGGGCCGCCCAGCGCGATGGATCTGCTGCGCTGGCCCGGCATCATCGGCAACAGCTCGAGCCTTGAAGATGCAGGCCTGACAGAGGCCATCAGCGACTTGTTCGAAGAGGCTCTCAGCGAGTTGCTCGCCCACCGCCAACGCGAAGGCACTCAGCTCGCAGCGACAATCCATGAGCGCTTGGATGCGATCAACACGACAGTGGCCGAGGTCAAAGCGGTCATTCACTCTGTGGGTCACCAGATCCAGACCAAGCTCACCGAGCGGGTGAAAGAGCTGCAGGCACAGGTTGACGAGTCCCGCCTCGAGCAGGAGATCGCGCTCCTCGCGCAGCGCGCCGACATCGCCGAAGAACTCGACAGGCTCAGCATTCACGTCGAGGAAGCACGCACCAACCTGCGCGGACCCGGACCCCACGGCCGCCGGCTCGACTTCCTCACCCAGGAACTCAACCGCGAAGCCAATACCCTCGGCGCGAAGTCGATCCTCGCTGAAACCTCGCAAAAGGCCGTCGACCTGAAGGTTGCGATCGAACAGATTCGCGAGCAGGTGCAGAACGTCGAATGAGCCCGACAAAGCGCGCCAAGGCGCCAGCCGCGGAAGGCGTCCTGTTCATCGTCTCCGCGCCCTCCGGCGCCGGCAAGACCAGTCTGGTTAACGCGCTGCTTGAACACGAGCAAAACATGGTGGTCTGTGTGTCTCACACAACACGGGAGATGCGGCCGAATGAGCAAAACGGCGTCAACTACCACTTCGTCGATACCAGCACCTTTGAGCGGATGCTCTCCGAGAACGCCTTCTTCGAACATGCCGAGGTGTTCGGTAACTTCTATGGGACGGCAAAGTCCGCGGTACAGCAGGATCTCGCCGCCGGGCGCAATGTAGTGCTCGAAATCGACTGGCAGGGTGCGGCCCAAATTCGCCGTGTGTTTCCGCAGGCGGTCAGCATTTTCATCCTGCCACCGTCACTGGCCACTCTGCGGGGGCGGCTGCACAGTCGTGGTCAGGACGAGCCTCCGGTAATCGAGGCCCGGCTCGCCCAGGCGCGAGGCGACATCTCCCACTGCAAAGAGTTCGACTACGTCGTGGTCAACGACGAGTTCGACGCAGCATTGCAGGAGATGCGCGCCATTGCCCGCGCCACACCTGGCTGCAGAGCCCAACCGTCTGCCGTCGTCCAGAGCCTGCTCGACGAGCTCCTCACGGCAGATTGAAACCGCAACCGGCGCTCTCTAACAGGCACAGACCGCTTGTCAGACAGGGGATGCCCCGTTACACTCGCGCGCTTCCAAAAAACCAGGTGTGGCCATGGCCCGTATAACCGTTGAAGACTGTCTGGACCACGTCGATAACCGCTTCGACCTCGTGATGCTGGCAACCCGGCGTGCCCGCCACATGCGTCGTTACGGTTCCGAGCCACTCGTGCCTGAAGAGAACGACAAGCCTACGGTCATCGCCCTGCGTGAGATTGCTGCAGGTCTCATCTCACACGAAATGCTTGACGTGCACGAAACCTCCACGGAGGATGAAGAACTGGAAGTCTCATTCAACCTCGGAGATGGCGAAAACCGCAACTTCTAAGGCCCACAACAAGGCTGCCGGCAAGAAATCTTCTGGTCAATCGACTCGCCAGGGTGTCGCTGATAGCAACTCGGCCAAACCGCAATCACGGCCGGCCACCGCGGCGGATAAGCAGACGCCTGCCGGCAGCAACCAATCTTATTTCGTCTCCCGACTCGCCGAAAACGCCAAACTCGATACCGTTGCCTCGCCTGCAACAATCACCGCCCTGCTGAGCCGGCTGGAAAGTTACCTGCCGCCGGATCAGGTGCAGAAAGTCGCGCAGGCCCATGCGTACGCCGAAGCCGCCCACGAAGGCCAGATGCGGCGGACCGGGCATCCCTACATCACCCACCCGCTGGCCGTGGCCAACATCCTCGCCGGCATGCGCATGGACCCCGAAACCGTTATCGCTGCGCTGCTGCACGACGTGATGGAAGACACCGGAGTCGCCAAGAAGGCACTGAGCCAACGCTTCGGCAACTCCGTTGCGGAG
>JAPUFN010000307.1 GCA_027293665.1 Gammaproteobacteria bacterium
CAACCAGGTCGTAGGGACCGAACTGGCGAATTTTCCGCCAGGATTTAAAAAGATTGTGCGGCAACATCCTCACCTTGCGCAGATCGTGCTCATTGAGCTGATGATTCTCCCGGCCCCATTGCAGTGCAGATCGGCTCATATCGTTGTTAACGACGAGTTCGGCACCACCTGCTATGGCGGCCACTGAGAACGCACAAGTGTAGGCGAAGAGATTCAAAACCCGCCTGCCCTCGCAATGCTGCCGCAGCCATTGCCGGGTGGGCGCCATGTCCAGAAACAGACCGACGTTCTGATTACGGTGCGGACGCACGAGGTAACGCAACCCATCCTCCACAACCGTCACTTCTTCAGGCACCGTGTCGACCACGTTTGCGCTTTTTGTCTTGCGGCCTTTTCGAACCTGAATACAAACGCCGGTGATTGCAGGGAACGACTCGCCAATCAGTTGCGCCAGAGATTGCGCACCTTGAGCATCATCGCCGAAGCAGGTCACCACGGCATAGGAGGAAAAGAGATCCACTGTGAGATCTTCATAACCGGGAAAACAGTGGCCACGGCCATGGAACAGTCGCACCGCGGCATCGGTCTGCTCAACGCACGAAAGGCGCCCCCGACAACGCTCTATCACAACGCCGAAGTCACGCACGGCAATCGGTCCGATACCACAGTCTGTCTTCATATCCTGCGATGATCTCAATCAGCCCACTGAACGATGCATCGAGCACTTCATCATCGGTGTCCAGGAGCAGCGGGCGCCCCTCCAGCGATTTGAGCTTGTTGCGTGTGCCCACCACCCACAGGCTCTCCTTTGCAACACCGCGCAAAAACTCCGGACTGAATTGCTGATTGCCGCGGCCCAGGAGAAAGCCCTGGCCCCGGGTAAAACTCAACACCAGCAATGGCGAGGAAACGTTTTTCTCAAGCCAGGCTGCAGTGACATCGCGGCCAATCTGTTTGCCTGACTGCCAGACATCCACGCCAAGCAGTGTTGCCGCAAGCCCGAGCCTGCGCTTTATCGCTGCGAGCGTGCTACCGGGCCCCAGGACGACTGGACGGCTCTCCCCGGCCAGACGTTCGGCGACATCCGCGACAATTTCTTCCACCGCCAGCTCTTCGTTTTCGCGACCCCCGATCTTTGTATGTTGCACGTAGCCACCGACTTCCGGCACCTTCAATTCACCAAAGAAGCGGGACTTCACAGCACCCTTTCTCAACGCAGCTTCATCGATGTCACGAACATCACGCAGGATGGAACTCACCAGTCCACCATCGATCAGGAGTGTCAACACTTCGGCTGCCACCGATGGCGTCGTTGCGAACACACCGGAATGCATCTTCACTCCCGCGGGAACCCCCAACACGGGCACGCTGTCACCAATTCCATTGAAAACATCCCGCGCGGTGCCATCGCCGCCCGCGAAGAGCAGAAGATCAATCCCGGAATCCCGCAGGACCTGCGCCGCTCGAACCGTGTCCTGCGGTTTGCTCGGCACCGCAGGATCACCCACAAGCGTTGCGGACACCTTCGCCTGCGCCATCCAGCGCGCTCCCATGTCACCACCCCAGGTGCTCCAGCGAATTTGCCGCGCAGTTTCACCAAGTGAAACAAGCATACGCACAAGTCGTTCTCCACCTCGTGGCTTGCCGCCAACAGAGGCTGCTTCGAGCTGAATGGATTCGCCATCACTGCCCTTGAGCGCGACTGTCCCACCAACTCCGGCAATCGGATTAACAAGTATGCCGACGTGTATCATTGGCTGGCGTATTCCATGACAACATCGGCGATCGCCAGCGATGCGGTTAATCCGGGTGATTCGATACCGAACAGATTTATCAGTCCCGGTACACCATGAGTTTCCCGGGCATCGATACGAAAATCCGCCACGTTCTCATCGCGGCCCGATATTTTTGGTCGAATGCCGACGTAGCTCGGATGCAATCGTTCGGGCTGAACTGCCGGATAATACTGGCGGATGGCTGCCACGAACTCATCCCTGCGCGATTCATCGAATTCGTAATTTACGCTGTCAATCCACTCGACATCCGGGCCAAATTTGATCTGCCCTGCAAGATCGATCGTCACATGTACGCCGAGACCACCGGTTTCCGCGACCGGATAAACGAGCCTGGAAAACGGTTGCTTACCGCTGTAGGCGTAGTAGCGGCCACGTGCATAGTGGGCGGCGGGAGCCTGCGGCACCAGCGACCTGATCAGATCGGGTGCGGAAAGACCGGCACTGTTGACCACGCAGCTGGCTTCCAGTCGCATCTCGGGTGTGGTCACTGCCAGTTTTGCGTTACCGATTGAAGTTACTCCGGCGACAGGCGTATTGAATGCAATCATGCCACCGTGCTGCTCCAGCTCACCCTGCAGACTCAACATGTAGGCGTGGGAATCAATGATTCCGGTAGACGGCGACAGCAGACCTGCGACCGCCGCCACAGCTGGTTCCAGGGCCTGCACCTGGGCCTGTGACAGCCAGCTCAGATCTGTCACGCCATTGGCCTCAGCCTGGCGCTGATACACCTCCAGAGCGGCGCGTTGCCCGGCGTGGGTGGCGACGATGATCTTGCCGCAGCGTCGATGAGGCACCTGGTGCTCAGCGCAATATTCATAGAGCTGGTGTTTTCCGGCGACACAAAGCTTGGCCTTGAGCGATCCAGTTGGATAGTAGATGCCAGCGTGAATCACTTCGGAGTTGCGCGAACTGGTTTCCGAGCCAATCAGGTCGTGTCGCTCGAGGACCAGAACTTCCCTGCCAGCAGCTGCCAGACGTCTGGCGCAAGCAAGCCCGACGACGCCTGCGCCGATGACAATGCACTCGACGCGTTCGGCCATTCACATACTGCCGCCGTCTATGAGCACGTTGCTCAGACTCTCGAGGAGCCCCAGACGTTTGAGCTGAGTTCGAATTTTACTCTCTTTTGGCCGCCCCACCCGGGTCATGTCGCGCGGATATCGCAGCTCAGCATTCGTTGCCAGCCGCAAAATACATCGAAACAGAAAAGCCCTATCGCGCTCCCGATGTAGATTTACCGCGACTTTGCTCGACTCCTTGATTCCTGCTTCCAGCCAGCGGCTGCGGTGATCGTAGATGTTTTCGAGTGTACCGAACGTCGTGACGAGCCTCCTGGCGGTTTTGTCGCCGACACCCTTCACGCCAGGTACGTTGTCGACGCTGTCGCCAGCCAGCGCCTGATAGTCCGGAAACATGCGGTTGGCTTTATATTGCGGATAGACATCGTTGCGCCAGGAGGTATTGAGACTTTCATCAAAAGCAACGACTGCATATCGAACATCATTGCGACTTAGCGTTGCGCGCAGATACTGGAGGTAACCGCGGACCCCGTTTATGGATCGGCCGGCGGTGTCGAAGAAGACGTCGGGCAACCCAT
>JAPUFN010000308.1 GCA_027293665.1 Gammaproteobacteria bacterium
GGAAGGCTATCCGGGTCACTACTCCCGACGGCCGATTTTCTCCTCTGATTGGCTGGTTATCTGGCTCGTAATCTGCGAAATCTTCGACTAGATCATAAGACCCGGTTCGTTCCAGGCCGGCACAGGCCATTCCATTTGCGCTTGCTGCAGCACTGCGAGGCTAAACCCTTGAACTTTAACGCGGTTTTTCGGATCTGCCAACCAGTTTGGGGAATCTGTTGAGCACATCCATGCCCAACAATCCGTTCACGCCGGCCGGTAGCTCCGGCAGCGCCAATACATCGATGTCGCCAATGCTCACGTCGCCCACCTGAAGGTCGAAGACCCGATACACTTCGGCTGCGAGACTCGAGTTCGCCGTATGCACCTCCAAACGATGACCAAGGCGCTGTGCGTTCAGCTTCTGCAACACCTCGACCGACAGGCTGGTCATGGAAGCACCGGTGTCGATCAACAGGCGCAACGAGCTGCGTGGTTGCCCCGCGCGACCAGCCAATCGTACCGAGGTGTAAAGCGCTGAGCCTTCCCGTTCAACCGGGATGCTGCTGCGGCGGACGGCAATTTCTTCAGCAACCGAGCGGCGGGCGGCGTCGGTGATACCAACATTTCCAGTCTCTTTGAACAGCCGTTCGGCTGCCGCGACGTCATCGCTGCGCAAGAGCCAGCGCACGAGCGACAGGCGATGGCCATCGTAGTCCGGTTCGGCTTGCGTGAGCCATTGGAAAAAACTCACGAGACCGGCGATGTCGCCGGTATTGAGCAGTTGTTGCTCCCGGGCATTGATCAGAAGCTGAGCACGGCGCCTGGCCGCTACGCCATCCGCCGGAGTCGGCGGAACCCGCAATACACTGAACAACGGCTCCAGCGCATGCTGCCATTCCGCATACATCTGCCAGCTGTCAGACAACATGAACTGGGCCTGGACATCGCCAGGCTCATCGTGCGTGTAGGCAATCAGCATCTTGATTGCCTCACTCTGGCGGCCTGCGCTTATCAGCTGCGCCATCGCACTTCTGAATCGCTGTCGGGTCGCGGCGTCGGCCCCATCGAGATACTCAACGAGTTCCGCGGTGGCCGCACGCTCGAGCAACTCGCTGAGCCGGTCCGTGCCGGTAGGCTCGACGCTGCGCACGGCGAGCGGCGGTGCGGTGTGGGTCCCTGCCGGTGCGACCGCCACACCCTGCCTTGCGTCCTGATCCACATAACGCAAACCTGCGACGAATGCCACCATCAGGGAGCATGCCCAGAGAAGGATAAAGACAAATCGACGCACTGGACTACTGAACCTTCGCTGCGAAGGTGAGTAGAATACCCTCCCGCCGTGGGCGTCAGCCATTCATCCTCACGAAAAATAGCACTTAATGACCGATCGCGTATCACCCATTCAACCACCGAGTGCTCCAGGTCCCGGCCAACAGAGTAACTGGTGCGATCTTCACGCCGGTGTCGGCGCACTGACAGTTGCTCAATGCGCGCGCGATCGGCAGGGTCTGACGATCGTCGTTGCACAGGACACCGCAAGCGCGCGGCGCTGGTACGACGAATTGGCATTCTACGCAGCGGATCTTGCGCTGTTGCACTTCCCGGACTGGGAAACCCTCGCCTACGATGCCTTCTCGCCACACCAGGACATAATTTCCGAACGTCTGGCAACTCTGCAACGCCTGCCGGGCCTGACGCAGGCGCCAACTCTGCTTGTTGTGACCGTACAAACGCTCATGCAGAAAATCGCTCCGCGCGCTTATATCGAAGCTAACAGCATGCAACTTGCCGTTGGCCAGCGATTCGACATTGAACAGGAGCGTATTCGGCTCGATAGTGCGGGTTACATGGCTTGCGACACCGTCACGGGACGCGGAGAATTTGCGGTTCGCGGCTCGTTGATGGACATTTTTCCAATGGGTTGTCCGGACCCGCTGCGGGTGGATCTGCTCGACGACGAGATTGAGAGCCTGCGAACATTTGATTCTGAAACGCAACGAACAATTGCCAGAGTCGATCGTTTCGAACTGCTGCCCGCTAAAGAATTTCCGCTGGATCAGTCCGCGATTGCCCGATTTCGCGACAACTGGCACAACACGTTTGATGTCGACGTTCGACGTTGCAGCATATACCAGGATATCAGCGAGGGTATCTCACCCAGTGGTGTGGAATATTACCTGCCATTCTTCTTCACCGAATTGGGCACTTTGTTCGACTACCTGCCACCGGCCTGCCTGTTTATTCATGAGGCGGATGTCAGCGCTTCCGGCAAACACCTCATCGAAGAAATCAAAAGTCGGTATGACAATCTGGCGCACGACATCGAGCGACCGATTCTGGCGCCAGCAGAGCTGTTCCTGCGGCTGGAGGAAATGCTCAGCGAATTCAAGCGTCACGCTCAAATCCATCTCAATCGGCCGGGCAAACATCAACGTACCTTCGCAAGTCGCCTACCACCGGATGTCGAGGCCAACCCCCGACTGAAAGATCCCGCAATCGCATTGCTGCAGTTTCTGGAAGATCAGCAACAACCCACGTTGTTCACCGCCGATACCGCCGGTCGACGCGAGGTGTTTCATGAATTCCTCTCCCGCGCAGGGATGCGGCCGACGGAGGTAACAACGTTCGACGAATTCCGTCGCAGCGATGCTCGCTTTGCAATCGCCATCGCACCGCTCGAGCGCGGCTTCTGGCTCGACGATATGATCCTGGTCACGGAAAGCCAGGTCTTCGGTCACCAGGTTGCCGAACGGCGTGCCAAAGCAACACGCGCGCTCGACCCGGAACAGATCATCAAGAATCTGACCGAACTGCATGTCGGTGAGCCCGTGGTGCACATCGAACACGGCATCGGCAGATATCTGGGCTTGCAGAGCCTTGACATCGACGGCCACTCCAACGAGTTTCTGGCGCTGGAATACGCTGACGCTTCAAAGCTCTATGTACCCGTCACGTCCCTGCATCTGATCAGCCGTTATTCCGGTGCGGATGCCGCAACCGCGCCGCTGCATAGACTCGGCTCGGATCAGTGGGAGAAAGCGAAGAAGCGTGCAGCGGAGAAAGTCCACGACGTGGCCGCAGAACTGCTCAACATGTACGCGCGTCGTGAGACCAACCCGCAATTTCAATTCAGCGAGCCGGACGAGGACTATCAACGATTCGCCGATCAGTTTCCTTTTGAAGTCACATTGGATCAACAACGCGCCATTGACGAGGTCATTGCGGATCTGTGTTCACCCCATGCGACCGATAGACTGATTTGCGGCGACGTCGGATTCGGCAAAACGGAAGTCGCAATGCGCGCCGCTTTTCTGGCAGTACAGAGCGGCAAACAGGTCGCCGTCCTGGTGCCAACCACGCTCCTGGCGCAACAGCATTTCGAAACGTTCAGAGACCGCATGGCCGATTGGCCGGTACAGATTGAAGTGATTTCACGAATGAAGTCCGACCTTGAAGTTCGCAATGTCACCGACCGATTAAAAAACGGCACGGTCGATATTCTGATCGGCACCCACAAGCTGCTGAATCCTGCGATCAGATTCGGTGACCTCGGGCTTGTCGTGGTGGATGAAGAGCATCGATTCGGCGTGCGTCAGAAGGAAAAATTGCGGGCGCTGCGGGCAGAAGTGGATGTGCTGACACTCACCGCTACGCCGATACCAAGAACACTGAACATGGCAATGAGCGGCATGCGGGATCTCTCGATCATCGCCACGCCACCCGCTAAGCGATTGTCGATCAAGACTTTTGTGCAACAAAAACGCAAGCATGTCATTAAAGAGGCCATCACCCGGGAGCTGATGCGCGGTGGCCAGGTTTTTTATCTGCACAACGAGGTGCGCACCATCGATCTGGTCGCAGACGAACTCGCTGAGATGATCCCTGAAGCCAGAATTGGCGTGGGTCATGGGCAGATGCCGAAGCGCAAACTCGAACAGGTGATGAACGACTTTTACCATCGTCAGCTCAACATTCTGGTGTGCACGACCATCATCGAAACCGGCATCGATATTCCCAACGCGAACACAATCATCATAGAAAGAGCCGACAAATTCGGCCTTGCGCAGATGCATCAGCTGCGCGGCAGAGTTGGTCGCTCGCACCGGCAGGCGTACGCCTATCTCCTGACACCGCATCCCAAAGCAATGACCGCCGACGCCATCAAACGGCTGGAGGCCATAGAGGCCGCCAGTGAGCTCGGCGTCGGCTTCACCATAGCGACTCACGATATGGAGATTCGCGGTGCGGGCGAACTGCTTGGCGAAGATCAGTCCGGACAGATTGAGTCCGTGGGGTTTTCACTCTACATGCAACTACTCGATCGCGCAGTCAAGGCAATACAGGAGGGCAAAACGCCTAACATGGACACACCGCTCGAACCCATAAGTCAGGAAGTCAATCTGCATACGAGCACACTGATTCCGGAGGACTACCTGCCCGATGTGCATGGTCGGCTGATTCTCTATAAACGTATATCGAACGCGTCAAACAGCGAGGAACTCAGCGATCTTTTCGCTGAGATGATTGATCGTTTTGGCAATCTACCGCAGCCGCTGCGGAATCTTTTCAGCGTAACCGAACTGAAGCTGAAGCTCGAAGGTCTCGGCATACTGCGACTGGACCTGGGGGAAAACGGCGGTCGCATTGAGTTCAGCCCGCAGACTCGCGTGGATCCGCTGGCTGTTGTTACGCTCGTGCAACGAGAAAGCAATACCTACAAGCTCGATGGTGCGACATTGCTGCGCGTGAATCTCCCACTTGAAAACTTCGAAACCCGTCTGTCGTTCGCCAACGAGTTGCTCGATCAACTTGCGCCGGAAAATCGTCCAAACATGGCAGCAAACGCATGACGTACACAAGAGTTCCCATCACGGCGGCGGCCATCCTTCTACTGACGACTAGTCCCGTACATGCCCGCGAGGAAATCAAAGATTTTCTGAAAAACGACTGGTATGAAATCGAATTCTTCGTATTCGAACGCAGTGAAGTCATGGACTACGACACCACAGAGGCGCTGACCCTGCACACTCCGCACAAGCTAGCACTCAACCTCAAGGCGCAACGCCCGGGAGTGGAAGGCTTTGAGAGCTACTACGAACTCGATCAGGAGACAAAACTCTGCCTCGTTTTCCCGACGTTGGAATATTCGGTGTCCACGACCGCAACCACTCACTTTGAGTACGCAGAAATGCGCCTGCTCGATGTACTGGACACGCAAGCTGTCAACTCAGCGGCTGCGCAGGCGGTGCTCGAAGGCGGGCCTGCGCCAGAAATATTTCCGCTACTCGAACCCCATCCACTGCTCGACGTGATGGCGCAAGCGGCTCGATTCGAATCAGCAATGCAGGAACGTCGTGATCGCTGGTTGCCTGCAGATACTCATGTTCTCGATCGCGAAGCGAACATTGTGCAAAACCGTGGCATCGGCCGCATATTGCACCACGGTCGCTGGCTCCAGGCTGTACCCTCCCGCGAAGCACCCCAGCCCATCCTAATTCAGGGTGGTGAGCGATTGGCCAACTCGTGGGAAATAGAAGGTACGGTCGCGACAACACTGGGTCGGTACCTGCACTTCCAGGCTACTCTTTTCTACCATGCACCCGGTCTGGGCCTGGAGCCGATCGAATTCATTCTCCGCGCCGATGGCAGCATTACGAGCCCACCAACACGGCAGCTGGATCCGTTCGGCTACATGCTTCTCGACGAAAGTCGACGCATGCGCAGCGAGGAAATCCATTACCTCGATCATCCGAAACTCGGTATCGTTGTGCGAATCGACCCGGTGGAGATGCCGACCGCGCTACTTGACGCTTTCGAACACCTCGGTGAGGAAGAGCCAGAGAATCTGGGCGACTGAGGACATCCCCTGCTTTGCAACTGCAGCGATCGATGCCATGTCGACGCTATCTCCATCATGACCGGCTGCAGGATTGACGACCAGTGACAAGCTTGCGTAGGGAATTTCGAGTTCCCGTGCCAGCGCGGCTTCTGGCATTCCCGTCATCCCGACAATCGCGCAGGTGTCGCGGCGCATTCGGGCGATCTCGGCAATGCTCTCCAAGCGCGGCCCTTGCGTAACCCCCATAACTCCACCAGCCACGACTGGCAACGATGCAAGTTCTGCTGCAGCCAGCAATTGCTTGCGTAATCCCGCATCGTAGGGCTGGCTGAAATCAATATGGCGCACGGCATCATCCGCACTGAAAGACTGGGCTCGGCCCCAGGTGTAGTCGATGATTTGATCGGGTAGCACGATAGCACCGGTTGTCGCGGCGGAACTGATACCACCCACCGTATTGAGCGCGACCACGGCCTGCACACCCAGTGATTGCATGAGACTCAAATTCGCTCGATAGTTGACTGCGTGCGGCGCTATTCGATGCGGGCTCCCATGACGCGCCAGCTTAACCACGTCGCAATCGCCAACCTGGGCAAGTTCCGCCTGCGCGGAAGCTTCGCCGAACTCGGTCTGGGTATTGCCGATATGCTCCCAGGAAACCGTCCATGGCAGATCGGCTGAGCCGATGATAAGGCCTACGCGCGCCATTCAGTCTGTAACCTGCGCTTCGAGTGCGGTCGAAATCGCATAGATCTCAGGCAGGTTGCGCCAGTATCCGTGGTAGTCCATGCCGCAGCCAAAAAGGTAGCGGTCGGGACACTCAAGAGCGCTGAAATCGGCAACAATCGGCCGCGTTGCTGTGATCTTCTTGGCAACCAGGACAGTCGTGGTCACTGCTGTGGCGCCTTCTTCGATTGCCCAGGCGCTCAACGCCGCCAGCGTATGTCCCTGATCGAGGATGTCGTCGACAAACACCACATGGCGCCCGGCCAGGGCCGTTTGGGGTTTCGCATGGAATTCTATCTCGCCACCGCGTAGCGACTTGCCGTAGCGCCCGGCATGCACATACGTCAATTCGAGTGGCATCTCCAGACGCTTGAGTAGTGCCGCCGTGTAGGGCAACCCGCCGTTCATGACGCATACCAGGATCGGGTTTTCCGCAAACAACGCGATCTTCAGTTTTACCGCAATCTGATCGATAGCTTTCTCAACTGCAGAAGCGGAAACCAGCAAATCTGCGGTCGCTCGTGCCGCCAGCGCAGCCGCCGGGACGTCGCTCAACTTTCCGGCCCGTCCAGTAAGACAGTGGTTGTCGGGAAGGCAATTTCCGCACCATGCCCGACGATGATGTCCGCGATCTTGAACAACACATCCTGCTTGATCGCATGGAACTCGCTCCATACCGTGGTCTTGGTGAAGGTGTAGATAAAGAAGTCCAGGGATGACGAGCCAAACTCCACGAAGTTGACCATCAGAGTCCTGGCCTGATCGATGGCTGGATGCTCGCGCAACATGGTTTCCACGTCAGCGACGATTTTCGGCAACACGCCGAGGTCATCGTAGCGCACACCGATCGTTTCGCGGATCCGCCGATTCAACATGCGCGAGGGATTTTCGACAGAGAGAGTGGCGAATGTCGAATTCGGGACAAACAACGGCCGGGCGTCGAAGGTTCGAATCCGGGTGAGGCGCCAGCCAATCTCTTCCACCGTACCCTCGATCTCCTGATCGGGTGAGCGAATCCAGTCGCCGACCGAAAACGGCCGGTCGAGGAAAATCATGATGGCGCCAAAAAAGTTTGCCAGCAGATCCCTGGCAGCGAAGCCTATGGCAATACCGCCAATACCGCCGAATGCGAGCACGCCGGAGATACTGAATCCGAGTCCCTGCAGCACCATCAGGCCGCCGGTAATTATCACGCTGGCCCGCAACAGTTTGCCGATTGCACTCGCGGTAGTCGGATCAACCGGATCCTCGCGGGCGGTTGCATCGGCCAACTGCACCTCGACAGAGCGTATAAAGCGCACTGCAAACCAGACCAGAAGCCAGATGAGGGCAACTTCGCGCACCTCATCGACGTAGTCGAATATTTCCGCCTGCGCGTTGCCGCCGGCCATCTCCGCAGCCGCGCTGATGCCGACTATCCAGATTGCCAGGCCGAGCGGCCGGCGCGCAGCTTCGAGCAATGCATCGTCGTAAAGATTGTGGGTTTTTGCTAATTGCCGCTCGAGGCGATCGAGAGTTCGTTTCACGACGTAACGCACCACCGCCGTGCCCAGTACAACCAGGAACACTTCACCCACCCACTGGCGGGCACTCAGGAAATCGATCAGGTTTTCAAGCATCGCTTAGAAATATCTCGTCAGTTCCAACTGGATGAAATCGTCGTCCTGCACCGCCGCAGACTTGG